>NZ_JAQRFO010000035.1:0-50067 GCF_028598775.1 Xenorhabdus aichiensis | reverse complement strand
ATGATTTTAAATTTATGATCTCATTCTTTCATAACCATTTATTATTATTTTATTTATAATACTAGTTGCTATTTTTTGTTTTTTTGTTAATGCACTAATATTTTTATAATTTTTTATTTTTATAGAGGGTCTTATGATGTACATTTATGACGAAAATTCATAATAGAAGTTCTTATACTGTAATGCAAATTGCTATGTATTTAAGTTAATATCATAATTATGCTAAATAACGATTGGAATGTTTATTTTTATGTCAATGCTATGATTAAAAACAGAGTAAATTGATGAGAGATAAGATTATAAATCTTTCTGATATTGATTGGTTTTTTTCAGGATTTTTCTATATAAAACAAAGAAAAAGTATCTTAATTTTTTTACAGATAATAAAAAATTATATTTTATAAATATAAAGGATAATTATGATGTTAAAACTTGGATTTGTGATAGGGACGAGGCCTGAAGCTATTAAGTGCGCTCTTACAATTATAGAAATGCGTAAAGATGAACGCTTTGACCCAATTCTTATATCCACTGGGCAGCATGATGAGATGTTATATTCTACTCTTTCGGTAGCTGCGGCGGACTTCAATCAAGATGGAAAGTTTGACTTCGCAACTATTGCCTATTCGGTGCCAAATTATTTTTTCGCAAAACAAGCACGAATCGTTGTACATCTTAACCAGATCAAACGAGATGTTTCTGTAGGAGATACTGATGGAGCGTAGTTTAGCGGGTAAAGCAGTAATAATCACTGGAGCAGGTTCAGGTATTGGGCTTGCTGCTACCACGGAATTTTTAAATGCGGGGGCGTATGTTATAGGAGGGGATATTAACCTTGAGAAACTTTATGAGTTGCAGGGAGGGAAATACCTATTTCCTTATCAGTTTAATGTCAGAGATTCCTCAGATATTGATGGCCTTATCAATACAGCTATCAGTCAATTTGGGAAGATAGATATCCTGATTAATAATGCTGCATTAGTAGAACCGAGGAAAAGTTTTCTTGATGTAACCGATGACGATTGGAATTCTACAATCGAAACCAATCTGCTTGGCTACATCCGAATGGCCCGCGGTGTACTACCTTATATGTGCAATCAGAAAAAGGGTATTTTACTCCATATCGCTTCTGAAGCAGCACTAATGCCAAATTTGATTCTCCCTGATTACAGTATCTTGAAATCTTCAGTTCTAACTCTGTCTAAGGTGATATCAAGGGAGTTTGGCAAATATGGCATTCGATCTAATGTTATTTCTCCTGCTTTTATTCATACCTCTATCTACGATAAACCTGAAGGATTGATAACTCAGCTTGAACAAAAGTATAAGGTTGGACGTGAAGAGGCATTGCAACGTTATATTGAAGAAGTTGATATCGCTGTTGGTAGGCTAGGGAAACCTGAAGAAGTGGCGGTTTTACTCTTATTTTTGGCCTCAGAATCTGCTGCATTCATCACTGGGGTAAATTATTTAGTCGATGGCGGAGTGACTCCTTTTATCTAATTAAAAAAATAGGTTAAGACTCATTTTGCTTACAGAAGATGAATAGAGGGTTATATGAATATAAATTTAAAAGGGAAAATTGCATTAGTAACAGGTTCGACAGCAGGGATTGGATTAGCTATTGCTCAGGGTATGCATAAGGCTGGTGCTTCTGTCATTTTGAATGGAAGAAGTGAAGAGAGGCTCATACAGGCGGTTAATAAATTTGACTGCTTGGATCGCGTTTTTACTGTAGCTGCTGATGTTGGCACCAAAGAAGGCTGTGAACTCATTAACAAAAATTTTCCGGATATTGATATCCTGGTTAATAACGCCGGAATTTTTTCTCCTAAGCCAATTTTTGAAATTAGCGATGATGAATGGCTTAATTATTTTAATATTAACGTCCTAAGTGGAATTCGTTTGGCACGTTCATACATTCCACTAATGATTGGGAAACGATGGGGACGTGTGGTATTCATCTCAAGTGAGTCAGCCTTACAAATCCCGGTAGAAATGCCACATTATGGCCTAACCAAGACTGCTCAAATCGCAGCAGCAAGAGGGTTCGCACAAGCCGCTACTGGAACAGGAGTCACTGTCAACAGCGTTCTACCTGGACCCACTGAGAGTGAAGGGGTAGAGCGATTTGTCAGGGAACTTATCACGGATCCTACACTTTCAATGGAAGAAGCAGGAAAACGCTTTATTGAAACAGCACGCCCTGCATCGCTGCTGGGGCGGTTAGCCACTGCTGAAGAAGTGGCTAATGCTGTTCTCTTTTTAGCTTCACCACTAGCGTCTGCAATAACAGGTACTGCCCTGCGTGTTGATGGTGGCGTCATTCAAAGTATTTTGTAAGGTGGCAGGAACAAGTCGGATGATGATCAGTTTACCGGCTTGTTCAGTTATTTATCCCACGGGGGAATTTTCCATTCCTCGGTGAGGAACTCGATGAAGCTTTTGATGCGTTGTGGAACAGGCCGTTTCCCGGCTCTCACTAGATTAATTGGAGAGGTTTCTTCTTGCCATTCTGGCAGTACCCGGATGAGTTTTTTTGCGCGAATTAAATCTACTACATCCCATGTTTCTCGAAGTGCTATACCTAAACCGGCTGTACACCAAGTTCGCAAGACATCACCATTATTAGCGATTAAATCACTTGAGAGTGAGATAGATTTAGTGTTTTCCCTATCGTGAAGTGACCATATTGTATTCTTACTTCCAGAGGCGGAAAAAAGCAGGCAATGATGGTTAGCTAGCTCTTCTGGGTGCTGAAGTTCGCCATGTAGTCTGAGGTAATCAGGTGATGCGACTAAAATTCGTTTGTTATCTGTTAAGCGTCTGGCAATTAAACCTGAATCAGTTAAATTTGCGACTCTGATAGCTAAATCCATCTCGACCTTATAAAGATCAACAATTTTATCTGTCAAATGTAAGATGAACCCTACTGATGGATATTTTTTTCTAAACTCTGCAATTGCTGCCGCGACATAAGTTCGACCAAGCGGTACTGGCGCGGTAAGTCTAATCAAGCCTGTGAGAGATTCATTTCCATCCTTGGCAATTTCAGCCGCTTCTTCCACCAGTGTCAGCGCTGCCCTCACTTTTTCAGCGATTGCTTTGCCTTCAGGTGTAATGCGTAATGAGCGGGTACTTCGCACAAAGAGAACTATGCCAAGGTTTTTCTCCAGACGTGCAATCTGTTTACTGACAGTTGTGGGAGACAGTCCCAAGACTCGAGCGGTAGCAGTGAAACTGCCTGTGTCGATGATTCTGATAAATACACTTAGGTCTTCAAGGTTACGAAGTACCATTAGTGACGTCCTATCATAAGTTTTTATCCATTATGAATATTTATTGCACTAAATGGAAGCCTGATACTGATTACTTACTTTGAATTCAGGTTGGCGCGTTTTGAGCGTATAAGGAGAGTTTTTAATGCCATTCGTGATATACGTATTCTCGCTTTGTGCATTCGCGATAGGGTTTACGGAGTTCATCACTATTGGGCTGATATCTGTGATGTCAGTCAATCTTGGCGCAGATGTAACCAGTATCGGGTTAACGGTGACAGCCTATGCATTAGGTGTTGTGATTGGGGCACCTGTTTTGACGGCACTGGCATCTAATTGGTCGAGGAAACGCTTACTTCTCACCGCAATGTTGGTATTCACTCTTGGAAATCTGATAGCAGCCGCATCAGCAAACTTGGCTCTTCTTTTAGCTGCACGTTTGTTATCTGGTTTGGCACACGGGGTCTTTTTTGCTGTGGCTTCCGGTGTTGCGACTCGACTGGTTCCATCTGAACGTGCCGGAACAGCCCTCGCTTTAGTATTCGGTGGTGTTACTATTGCCATGTCTTTAGGGGTGCCGGCAGGAACTTGGCTTGGTAGTATATTGGATTGGCGAGTGATATTTTTAATTATCTCAGCCTGCGGGTTGCTGGGAACGCTTGGTATTGGATTTAAAATGCCAAAAGATGCCGGAGAACAGACTGTGAAGACATCTGCTAGCTGGCGCCATCTCACCATACTTTTTGATCGACGTTTGCTGGCAGGGGCGAGCGTTCCAATGCTCTCCTATACCGCTTCTTTTGCTTTGTACACCTTTATTACCCCTATACTACTGAGTATTACAGGAGTGAGTGTTGAAACAGCCAGTGGAGTATTGCTTGCTTATGGTATTGGCGCTGCTGTTGGTACGGTTTGGGGTGGGCGATTGACTGATCGACAAGGAATGGATCTCGCATCACTTATTCTTCTTGTCGGTATTGCGGTTGTGCTTGCCGCTATGAGTTTCAGTATGACCCATTCTCTACTGATGATTGGCTTGACGGCTCTACTCGGATTAGCTACTTATGGAGCAATTCCGCCATTGCAGTCAAGAATACTCATGCTAGCGAAACGTCACACACCTTATGCAATGGATATTGCGTCAGGAATGAATATCGCAGCTTTTAATGCTGGGGTCGTTCTAGGCTCTGTGATTGGTGGTGTGACAGTACGAGAGTGGGGATTAGAAACATTAACATGGGTAGGGGCAGTGACGGGTGTACTGGCCATCGTATCCCTTGTCTGGCAAATGGTTATTCCATCTATGCGTGAGCAACGTTCAATCCCTGAATCACGATAATTATTCCATTAAGTTCTCCCTCAGCATATTATTTGCCGACCTCTGTATTACAGGGTCGGCTTCAATCAATAGATTGAGGTGGAAATCCGTTACATCGCGTCAGTGAGGAATTGCAGAATATTTTATTTCGTATCAGGAATTTTTTCTAATGAAATTTATAAAATAAAGTCATTATTTGTTTTTATTATTTATTTAAATGATTTCACTAATGCTGATTATTATATATTTAATAGTGACGCTGTTTTTAATATGAATATTATACTTGTTTGTGATCTGTATCTTAAATTTTAACAAAATGTTAAATCTGGTTTGATCTTTGAAATTTGTATAAGTAATGTACAATTGTCTGATTGGTTCAGATAATCAAACTAGACCAAGGAGATAACTTATGAACATGAAAAAAGTAAGCAAGAAAAGTAATATTTATGTTGAGATGTTTATTAAAAAATGGGAATGAGAAAAGAGGAAGTAGAAACGTCGATTCCTTTAGTCTCGACTTCAAATATTATTAATATGATGAACGATTTGTTTGGTAAATATCCTGAATCTGTATTTTTGGTGGCAAAAGTTATTGAATCTCATGATTATGATGAAAATGAGGTAAAGATTGCTATTGATAATATTAACGAAACGTATAACCTTAAACAAGGCACGCTGGAACCTTTTTTTGAACACTCTAAGATAGATTATGAACTTGGACATTCTCAGCTTCTGGAAAAAGCGAAGTCATTAATTAACTTTAATGATGTTAATGAAGTTTCATATATTCTAAATGCAATCCATGATATTAAACATGCTATTGACTTGCAATGCTTAGAAATAGAGGAATATTATACAAAGCAAGGGAATTATATACCTCGACAACGAGTCGACTATTTCGGTGTTTAACATGATTCCAATATTGATTTCTGCTTTAACATCTGGTGTATCAATGGCAGTTTTTTTTACTGCCATTTCTTGGTTTGTAGAGGGAAGTTTTCATTCAACAACGTTAGTATCTATTGTTCTGTCATCAGGTTATATATTGACTTTTTTTATTCTTCCAAAAATAGGTTTTTTTATTGATTCAAACTCTGCTAAAAAAGCGTTAAATAATATTTATATTCTAGGTCTTTTAAATAGCGTTGTTTTTTTGTTTTTAACAAATATAAATTTGAATGAAATTGTTCTTATAGCCACCGTTATTATACTTACAAGTATATTTACATTCATTCGCTCATCCGATCAGGTAATAAGAGCAACTTACATAAAAAGAGTTGTCTCTAGCGAAGATATTTATAAAGCTAATAAAAATCTTGAATTAATTAGGCAGGGAATTACATTTCTGTCTGGCGGTGTAGCCTTCTTTATTTTAGAAGATAAATCGATAAGTAATGTCTGTATTGTAAGTATTTTTTGTTTTTCTATTTCTCTATTTATAAATATTTATGTTAAAAAAGATAATGCAGATAAATTTGAATGTGTTATTGATAATAATAGTGGAATTAAAAATACTTATAAAATAGGATATGGTTTCTTTAATGGTGAAGTAAAAAGGCACGTTGTTCTGTTGTCAATATTTCCATATATTTGTGTCGTATCATTAAATTCAATATACCCTGCTTTGTTTAATGTTATAAATGCGCAGATACAGTATTACGCGCTATTAGTTGTTCCATATGGGGTAGGGGCTATAATGGGTAGTTTGATTGGCTCAAAGCAATCATATTTGTCACTAAAAAATAACTATATCATATTCGGAACTATCTCTATAATAGGTCTTTTTTTACCTGTTTTTTTTAATCACCTTTATTCTGTTTATTTGTGTCTTTTTCTAATTGCTTTAAGTCACTCACGTATTCGGGTAATAAGAAATACAATTATTATGAATGAAGCAGGTAATCAAATTCTAGGAAGATTATTATCATTCAATGAAATGATATTTATCACTCTTTCTGTTGGACTGAGTATATTGCTGGGTGTATTGTCTGATTCTCTAGGTTTTTGGGTTGCATGGTTTATGGTGATTTTTTTGAATGTGACTGTGTTATTTTTTATCCTTCTTTCGAAGGATAAAAAATAGGCTTATGATGTAAGCGCGTTACTTTTCACGAAAAGGAGTCTGAACTGTGTTAGGTAAAATCCACTCCCATTTGGTCATTCAAGGGCCAACATTACTGCGTCTTTCATTGAAGGTGACTCCTTTTGCTTTACCGCGTCAGGTGCTGGAACAACTGCTTGGCTGGCAGTTCCACGAGGCATTGGCTGAGGGAGAACTGGCGTTTTTGGAGTCTCGCAGGGAAGATCCTGATACACTGTTTTTTCAGCATCGTTTAAGGATTGAAGGAAATACAGAATTGGGACTGCATGTGAAAAATTTGGTGGATTCCATTAAGCTGGGATCCATGCCATCCATTCTCCGCTTGGGTTTATTGAGTCTGGCTGAATTTATCAAAGCGGGACAAAAAGAGGGCGTTGATCAGCACGATCGCGCATTATCGTCATGTTAATCAGGGTCGAAATTCCGGTCGATGCCATGGGTATTGATCGCTTGTTACGTCAATCCTTTGAGACATCGGCAGAAGCTGAGTTAGTTCATCGATTGAGAGAAGATGGTCTGTTGACGCTGGGTGTTGTTGCGACTGACGATGAAGGTCATGTGATTGGCTATGTCGGTTTCACGCCTGTTGATGTCAATGGTCAGGATCATCAATGGGTTGGGCTAGCACCATTAGCGGTGGCTGAACCGTACCGTCGTCAGGGAATCGGTGAAAAATTGGTTTATGAAGGGCTGGATAGTCTAAACGAATTTGGCTATGGTGCGGTTGTTGTATTGGGGGAGCCTGCGTATTACCGCCGTTTTGGTTTCAGGCTTGCCAAAGAATACCAATTGCATTGCCAATGGCCTGATTGTGAGGATCACTTCCAGATCTACACGTTGGCGGATGTCTCACTGGAAGATTGTCACGGTCTGATTACGTATTCTGACCATTTTGATCATGAGTGATGACTGACTGAGCTATTTTTGGCACCAACATCTCAGACAAATAGGTTGCTATACAGACAGGTTGGAGAGTGACCAGCCTCTCTTTTTGCTTTTTACTGAGTTTCTTCACGCGATATTCCAATTTCAGGGCCATGCCTCGATCTTCCACCAAACTGTGGTAGACCAATGTTAATGGCCCTTTTCCTTTTAAGGCTTTGGCGCCTTTTCCAGACACGTGCTGCATAAATCGACGGGCGATATCTGTGGTAATCCCAGTATACAGAGCGCTGTTTCGGGTTCTTATCAGATAGAGATACCAGTGGGTTGATTTCATATTCATTATTTATTTTAAATAATTTGCATGCTTTTATTACCCTATAAAATTTATTCATTATTTAGTGATAACCTGAATTATCATTTTTTATCATGATAACTTAATGAATTATTTTAAATTATATTCTATCTAGCATGGAATCACAGCATCATTTATTCAAAATAATTGAAATAGTATAGCAATAATTGCTAATTATCATTTTCATAAGAAGCGTATAACATGATCCACGTCACAGAGATAGCCCTCTTAATTTAAAAGTGAACTGAGGATCGAAAGATGAAAGCTGTAAAACATATCGTTGCTATTTTGGCATTAAGTGCTATTTCATTTGGCTCTATGGCTGCAACCGAAGTGCAATCTGCTAAAGGAGAGAAGGTTGGGGTTGTTTCAGTTACTGGTGCAGAGACACTGGATAGTCTGACCGCTGAGTTATCCAAAAAAGCTGATGAAGCAGGTGCATCATATTTCCGTGTTATTTCAGCAAATGGTCAGAATAAACTCAGTGGAGTTGCTGAAATCTATAAATAATTTATAGTGCATCCATACTGACCCTGCATGATTATATAAATATCGGAACACGTGGCTGGCTGAATATCCAGTTGTGTTCTGATATGAATAGGTAAATATAATAGGTATGGAACTATATGGAATTAAATGAAAAAATCTTAACTATTCGCCGATACCTCACCAAACAACATGTTTTCACTCTCTGCACTTCCTCACCACAAGATCTATGGTGTGCAAGTTGCTTCTATGCGTTTGATGCCGAGAGTATGGCATTCTGGTTTATGACCGAACCGGATACCCGTCACGGCCAGATGATGCAGCAAAACCCAGTAGTTGCCGGCACTGTCGCAGGGCAAACCCGTAACATTGCCCAAATCAAAGGTATTCAATTCCGTGGTGAAATCACCCCGCTGACAGGCGAAGCCGAAACTCTTGCCAGAGCACGTTATTGCCGTCGTTTTCCCGTCGCCCTCGCTGCAAAATCCCCTATTTGGCGACTCAGCCTGAGTGAAATCAAAATGGTGGATAACACCCTTGGTTTTGGCAAAAAACTGCATTGGCAGCGCTAGCGTCAGCGTAAAAGATTGTTCTAAGACAAAGCAAGAGGACGTTATTTTGCCGCGCTGATGGCAGGTAAGATCGAGGAAATAACAGCCCTGATACTGCAACTATCAGGGCTGAGAGAGCAGAGAATTAGCTGCGAACCGCAATGGCTTCGATTTCGATTTTCACGTCTTTTGGCAGACGGGCAACTTCAACACATGAACGAGCAGGGAATGGCGCGTTATGTTCATTGAAAAACGCTTCATAAGCTGCGTTTACGGTGGCGAAATCATTCAAGTCTTTGACAAATACCGTCGTTTTCACGATATCAGCCACTTTCAGACCAGACTGTTCGATGATCGCTTTGACGTTCTCCAGAGATTGGCGAGCTTGGGCGGTAATGTCTTCAGGGATGTCACCGGTTTTTGGATCAACAGGGATCTGGCCGGAAGTGATAACCATACTGCCCAGATCAACACCCTGAACATAAGGGCCGATTGCTGCTGGTGCATTTTCGGTATGAATGGAACGTGACATGAGAAACTCCTGTTTAACGTCTGAATGAAAAAATGTGAGAGCCAACCATTATAGTGACCTCCAGTCCTGCTTCAACTGATACAGGACAGCTTATACCCTTCATCTTGAAATCCCTTGGGTATAGGGCTCATCTTGGCAGAATGCTAATCGTTGTTAATGACTGCCTGACGGTCAAATTCTTTCTCACAGTATTTGCAGCGAACGATCACATCGTCGGCGGTGGGTATGACATAAAAGCTGCTCTCAACGGGTTCATTGTGACTGATACAATTACTGTTCGGACACACGAGAATACTGTCTATCTGCTCTGGCAGGTTGATGGGTACCTTCTTCACGACCTCGTAATTTTCAATATTATTGACGGTGGCATGGGGAGCATACATCGCGAGCTGGTTCGCCTGCTGTTCTGTGAGAAAAGTATTTTCAATCTTGATCAGGTCTTTTCTGCCCAGTTGATTGGAAGGCAGGTTCAAGCCAATGGTAATGCGCTGATCTGTTTCTGTGAGTTTGAACAGGGACAATAATTTGAAACCGATGTGAGCCGGAATGTGATCGATAACGGTGCCACATTTAATGGCTTCTACTTGTAATTGATGGTCTTGGGTCATATTGTGTCATGAATACCGTTCAGGTATTCCTCCTCAGGGTATTAGGGGATCAAGGGCATGTACCTATTCTGTCACATAAGATTTGGCATTTCACCCTGCATAAATCGGTCTTTGACGCATCCAGCGATACCTTGTTTGAGCCGTGAACGATAGCGGATGGAATGAAAAAATATTAATTAAAAGCCTCACTTACTTGTCTCAATAATATAAGTAAAAAATACATGAAGGATTATTATCTATTTAATTTAATAGACTATTTTAGTTATTTTTTCATGCAGAAAATAAGAATTGATGGGACGTATTTTTGTTGCTAATCTGTAAAGGTGTTGTTATTAATTGTAAAGTTAAACTAATGACTTAATTCGTATTTTTTAAATAACAAATAAAAACCCTATCCATTCGAATATGACAATATAAGGGCGAATATGTTTCTATCTATTGCTATAGAAAATAACACCGTGGATAAAATCGCTGTTGAAAAACTTTTTGATTGGGAAGTGATTAATGGAGTACCTATCAATGAATGTCATGAATCTTTAGAAATAATTACTGATACAGATAAGTTAAAACAGCAATCTGCTTATTTTTTTGCTGATATAAAAGGTTCCATTGAATATTGCACCGTAAGAGAAAGTGTCGCCCGAAAATTAGTGATGGCATCACAACTGCTACCTCCTCATTTAGGGCTTTTGGTATTAGATGGCTGGCGTTCGCGGGAAACTCAGCAGGCATTACAGGAGCAAACACAGGTAAAAATAGCTGACCAATATCGCCATTTATCTGTTGAAGAACAGAAGGCACTTTTGCAGCAGTTTGTGGCTCCTGCGCCTACGGAACAGCACCCAATCAGTCCCCATCTGACGGGCGGTTCCGTGGATGTGACGCTATTTGACGTGGCATCTGGCAAGCCCCTGTTTCTGGGAACTGAATTTGACGAAGTGACTGAGCTGTCTTATACGGCGGCGTTAGAAAAAGAACCTGAAAAAAATATGCCGGCCACCTTATATCGTCGGCTATTGTATAACGCCATGATTCAGGTTGGTTTTACCAACTTACCTACGGAATGGTGGCATTATGATTACGGTAATTCTCTGTGGGCATTTTATAAAAACGATATTGCCATTTATGGTGCTGTGGATGGAACGCGAAACAGATAACAAAATCGTTAATTCTGTAATAAATGACGAAATAAAAATTATTTTATCGATTTGAACAACACCAGGGAAAATAATGAACAATACTTTAATTACATCTGATAATTCATTAATGCTTTGGGCCTTTATTATGATTGCGGTCGCTGCGGCAATTATGGTGGAGCAGCGATACCGATGGGCATCTAAAATACCAGGTGCAGTTATCGCACTGATTATTGCGGTGTTAGCGTCTAACTTAAATATCATTCCAACAGAAGCTCCCGTTTACGATGCAGTTTGGGGATATATCGTGCCATTAGCGATCCCTTTGCTGTTATTCAAAACCAATTTACACAGTATTATCAAAGAAAGCTGGCGATTACTGATCTTATTTTTGATTTCTTCCGTTGCCACCATGATTGGCACAATAGTTTCTTTCCGGCTTTTCAAGGAGCATATCCCGGAACTGGATAAAATCAGCGGTATGATTTCGGCTTCATATACAGGGGGAGGTGTCAACTTTGCGGCAATGGCAGCCAAATTGGAACCTTCCCAAAGTATGACGGCATCCACCATCGTGGCCGATAATATGATGATGGCAGGTTACTTTATTATCCTGATAGCATTATCTGGCTGGACAGTAGCAAGGAAGTTCTGGGGCAGTCCTCATACTGACGCGATAGATAACAATCCAGACTTGGATAAATCCCAGACTTTTGCAGCCGCTTATTGGAAGCCGAAAAATATCGCTCTGAAAGACATCGCCTTATCACTGGCATGGTCGATTTTTATCGTCGCGCTGTCATTTCAGTTATCTACATGGCTAAAAGCCCTGCTGGGGCAACCAAACAGTATTTATCAGGAACTGCTTTTCAGTTTGATATCCGATAAATACCTGATCCTCACAACCGTGACGTTTACCCTCGTCTCGATCTTTAAAGAGACATTCAGCAAACTGAATGGCACACAGGAATTGGGGACTTATGCCATTTATATGTTCTTTGTCGTGATTGGCATTCCGGCATCAATTGAAGCCATCATTAGCCATGCACCACTGCTGTTTGCTTTCGTCTTTGTGATTGCCATGATCAACCTGTTACTGACCTTTGCTGCGGGGAAAGTGTTTAAATTCAGTCTGGAAGAGAACATTTTGGCCTGTAACGCCAATATCGGTGGGCCAACAACGGCAGCCGCTATGGCAATTAGCCGGGGCTGGGTCAATCTGGTCGGCCCGATTATGGTGATTGGTACAGTCGGTTATGTGATTGGCAACTATGTGGGGACTTTTGTGTATTTTATTGTGGGACGGATGTAATTGAGGTTGTACTGCGATAAATATCCGCCATTTTTATTTAACTAAAATATTTATTGATATTTATTTATCTAAATAATGAGAGCCTAATGGAATAGGCTAATTTTAATTTTTGAAATTATTATTTTAATCGACTATCTATAATAATATTCCATTGTTTAAATTCATTTTTTCTTTGAATTGATTAAGTAAGGCCTTGAGGCCTAAATTAAAAATAGCAATTGTTCTACTTCGTTAATTTTTTATATGATCTATTTTGTATACGTCTCAGTCGTTATCGTAAACATCACGAAAATTATCCCAAATATGCAGTCAGTTATAAAACAGTTGTCTATAAAGTTACCCATAGAAATAATCTGGTTAATTTGAGGAGCTGACATAGCACTCTCAATAGTAATAGATCGGTTTTTCCGTTGCCTAAGAACGGAATAAGTATCACAATGGATCATTATTAAAGAGGAAACCATTGTTTAGATTAGAGCCATATCATGAATATTACTGCTCGATTCTCTCCTATGATTAAAACCGTGGTTATCCTTCAATAAGCCAACTCGGTGTTATTGGTTCACCTGCCAACATGTGGCCAATTTTTTGACCACTAGGTTAAAAAATAGAGATCTTTATGAAATTCAAATCAAAAATAGAACCTTATCACTCCGCTGCGGGGGGTTGGGGTTCACTAGAGGCAACAACACGTTTTGTTTTTGATAGTAAACAAGCCTTAAAAAATATGGTTAACCTGATGCGCATGAACAAAGCCAAAGGCTTTGATTGCCCGGGATGCGCGTGGGGAGATGACAACAAAAGCCTGTTCAGTTTCTGTGAGAACGGGGCTAAGGCAATGACTTGGGAGGCGACTCGCCGGCATGTCGATCGGGCATTTTTTGCGACTTATAGCGTCAGTAAACTCTACCAACAGAGTGACTACTTCCTTGAATATCAGGGGCGGGTTGTTGAACCGATGCGTTATAACCATCAGACGGATCACTATGAACCGATTAGCTGGGATAATGCTTTTACCTTGATAGCCAAACACATTAAGGCGATGGAAAACCCTAATCAGCTAGAGCTGTATACATCCGGCCGAGCCAGTAATGAGGCGTCATGGCTTTATCAGTTGTTTGGCCGCGTGTTGGGAACGAATAACTTTCCAGATTGCTCAAATATGTGCCATGAAGCCAGTGGTTATGGCCTGCTGAAAAGTTTAGGTGTGGGTAAGGGAACCATTCGGCTGGATGATTTTGATCATGCCGATGCCATCTTCGTTTTCGGTCAGAATCCCGGTACAAACCACCCACGGATGCTACACAGTTTACGCCATGCGGCTGAACGCGGCGCACGGATCGTCACCTTTAATACCCTACGCGAACGGGGTTTAGAACGTTTTGCCGATCCACAAAAGCCACTCGAAGTGATTACCCCAATGGCAGGCGCTATCAGCCATCGTTATTATCAGCCCAAACTTGGCGGAGATATGGCTGTGGTCAGGGGAATGGTCAAGGCACTGTTAGAAACTCACAACGCATTTCTGGCGGCTGGCAAATCAGGTATTTTTGATCTGGAATTTATTTCGACTCATACGGAAGGTGTGGACGCTTATTTGCAAGAAGTTGCTGTAACGGAATGGGTATTTATTGAGAACCAATCCGGTCTGACGCAGGCACAGTTACGTGAGGCGGCCACCATTTATCAGCATGCGGATCGGGTTATCTGTACTTGGGCAATGGGGATAACTCAACATAAGCACTCTTTGGATACTGTCCGTGAAATCGCAAACCTTCAATTGCTGTTTGGGCAGTTGGGTAAAAGCGGTGCGGGGCTGTGTCCGGTACGTGGTCACAGTAATGTGCAGGGGAATCGCACGATGGGGATTAATGAACAACCCACGAAGGCTTTCCTTGATAGCATGGGTGAACATTTTGGTTTCGAACCCCCTCGCGCCCACGGCCATCATGTTGTGAAAGCATTGAGTGCTATGCTGCGTGATGAAGTAAGAGTACTGATCGCTCTGGGAGGAAACCTTGCGGCGGCTGCGCCAGATAGCCCGCGCACAGAAGAGGCGCTTCGGCACTGTGATCTTACTGTTCATATCAGTACGAAACTTAATCGGAGTCATCTTGTTACCGGTAAAAAAGAGGCGCTTATTTTGCCGGCGCTGGGACGTACCGAACAGGATATTCAGCTCAGTGGAGCACAATTTATTACGGTAGAAGACTCTTTCAGCATGGTGCATGCCTCAGAAGGGCTGAACAAACCTTTATTTGAGACTCAACGTTCTGAGACGGCGATTATTGCGGGTATTGCCAATGCGGTTGTGGGAAATACAGCAACGATTAACTGGTTAGAATTAGCAGGGAATTACAATAAAATCCGCGATCACATTGCTGCGACCATTCCGGGGTTTGCCGATTTTAATAAAAAATGTGAACAGCCCGGCGGTTTCTACCTTGGCAATGCGGCGGCGGAGCTGCGTTTTTCTACACCGAATAAAAAGGCGCAGTTCAGTGATGCTTCACTGCCGGAAAGTCTCTTCCCGCAACTGGGTGAAACAGACGTTCCTTTTACTCTGCAAACCTTGCGTTCTCACGATCAATACAACACCACTATTTATGGCTTGGACGACCGCTATCGTGGGGTTTATGGTCAGCGAGAAGTGCTCTTTATGAATCCAGAAGATATTGCTTTATTGGGGTATCAAGCGGGAGATCGGGTTGATATCGAGACGGTATGGAATGATGGTATTGAGCGCAAAGTGTATGGTTTTAAGCTGGTTCCTTATACCATTCCACGCGGCAACTTGGCGGCCTATTACCCAGAAACCAATCCATTAGTGCCGATGGATAGCATCGGTGATGGCACGGGCACACCAACATCTAAATCTGTGCCGGTTAAATTCTCTCTGACTGAGATGGGTGAAGCGGAACTTCAGCGCCTTGTATAACTCTTTGTAGCTCAATGGAAAATACGCCTCCAATCAGGAGGCGTTATCAGATTCGTCCAGAACTGCCAGAGTGAGTTACTGCTGGTCGATCAGTGGAGTGGGTGTTGCATCATAGAGGGCTTCAGTTATCTTTCTGATTTTCTCTGTTGAGTTTTTCCAGTGCTTCCAGCACGCTTGCCAATTGTTTATCAAAATCGAAAGGCCGACTTCTGGTACGCCAAAGCAGAGAACGGCCAGGTTTAAAATCAATTTCACTGACCGCTTGTTTTCCCTCAATCAGGTATTTGACAATGAAGGCATGTATGTCAGTTTGTGTCACTTTGTTCTTCACGCCCCATAAAGAGATATCGGCATCATGCAGCCGAAAATCATGGGAAGTCAGTTCTTTTCGAGGAGTCACGCCATAGAGTGTCAACCCCGAGGGTTCTGCCTGACCTGAGATTTTCACCTGTGGATAATAGGCCGCATAGATCTGCGCCCAACGCCAGCTATAAATCAGTTGCCGATGTCGAACAATCACAATTTGGTGTTGAGGCCAGAAGAAACAGACATGAAGTAGCAGAGGGATAAACAGCAGGGCTAAACCGCCAAATCCAAAAAAATAAGAAATGATGATATCAGTCATAGAATAATTATTAAGCTTGAATTTTTTGTGATACTCAATGTAGTCCCAGAAGGGAAGGGTATAATTTTTGTCAAAATTCAAGTTAGCGAGATAGCGTTCTTCTTCCAGTGATTCTGGTAAATCATTGCGTAGGTGGAATTCCTGACCATATTGAATACGAGCTTTGCTCAACATTCCCCGTGCAGTCAGTTCTTCCCAGCCTTTTACCGAGTTAAAGTTGTCAATACCGTTCCATAAGATGAGAGAACTGATCATCAGATAGGACAGGAATAGAGCGATACGCAAGCCAGGCCGCGTACTGCGCAGGATACATTGGTTATCATCAATACTATTCAGGGTAGAAAACGCTTTCAGTGTCTTCAGGTTTTTTCTTTCCATCGGCCGAGTCAGTAGTGAGGCTTGTTGTTCAACCAGAGTGGAAGGCGGTTTCTGGTGCGCAAGTGGGTTGGCGTCATCACTGGTTGCCGAATGTGCGTCGAGTGCAGCCAATATACGTGTTAATTGCGCATCAAAATCAGCGGGTTTTTTATCCCTGCGCCATAATAGGACTGGGAAACGTGTAAAATTGGTGGCAGCAACGGCGTCTTTTCCCTGTAACAAGTATTTGATGATAAAAGCGAGAACTTCATCCTGCTGTTTTTTCGTGATCATGCCAGCGAGAACGGAAAGACAAGGCTGGAATGCCCGGCGAGCTAGTGAGTTGTGACCATTCAGAGTATACAAGGCCAATCCCATAGCTTTTATTCCTGTACTACCAAAGAGGGAAATGCCTACCTGTGGGTAGCGTGCGGCGTATACTTTTCCGCGATGCCAACTGAAAAGCAATTGCCGTTTGCGGTCAATAAATATGGGTGGGGACAGAGGATAGAAAAAGCAGAGATAGATAAACAGCAAGGAAAGGCTGATTAATAGGCCAAAATGGACAATATCGTTAATAAGGGTTTGTACTCCATTTTCAAAGTAATTATAGCGAAAATACAGGTACTTTTTAAATGAGATACTATTGTCATAACCTATGGCACGGAGTTTTTCTGCATACCCCGGTAATTTTTCACGCAGAAAAAAATCATTTCCAAATTCCTCTCTGGATATTTTTACCATATTCATAATGAATTTTTCGTTGCCTTTTCTGTATTCAATAAAATTTTGAACACTGACGTAAAGGGCAAGTAGCATACCGATCAGCATAGGAAATACGAGTATCGCACGGGCAAGACGTTGTTGGTTGCGCAGGGTACATTGGTTATCGTCAATGCTATTTAATGGCAGATAGCCTTTCAAATCTTCCTGACTTTTTCTCTCCAGCGGCATTGCCAGCAGGATTTCCTGCTGGTCTATCAATGAAGTTGGTGTTACCCCATGAAGGGTTTTAGTGAGTTTGTTTGAGCTGCTCATGAACTTTTCTGACTTTTTCCTGATTATCGCTATCGCGCTTATCCAGTGCCGCCAGAATGTGTTCCAGTTGCTCATCAAAGTCAGCGGGTTTTTTATCCCTACGCAAGAACAGAGCGGGGAAGCGTTTATAATCGGTGGCAGCAACGGCGTCCTTCCCTTGCAACAGGTATTTGACGATAAAGGTATGGGCTTCATCCTGCCGGAATTTGGTGTTAAATCCCCATATAGAGCCATAGGAGAGACACATCTGGAAAGCACGGCGAGCCAGCGCGTTATCACCATCTAGCGTATACATAGCCAGTCCCATTAACTGTACGATTTTAGCGGGGCCAGCCAGATAGGAAACCCCCACTTGCGAATAACGAGCCGCATAGACTTTGCCTTTGTACCAGCTAAAAAACAGTTGTTTCTCTCGGTCAATAAATATTGGTGCTTGCAGTCGCCATAAAAAGCATCTGTGTATCAGATAGAGAGAAAAGGTCAGTAAAAAACCGAAAAGGAAAAAATCCTTAATTAAAATTCGGGTACTGGCATGATAATAGTTATAGCGGTAATAGAGGTATTTCCAGAAAGAAACTGTTTTATCATTACCAATAAAACGGGCATTTTCCATATAATCAGGAAGATCGTTGCGCAGGTGAAAATCTTCTCCATATTCTTCGCGAACGAGTTTCACCCATCGTAGAATATACGCTTCATCGTTCTCTCTCTGCTCAATAAAATCAGCGATACTGTAGTGAAAAGCCAACAATATGCCAATAAGAAGGGGAAAGAATACTATTATCCGCGCAAGCCGTTGTATGTTACGTAGGGTACATTGTTTATCATCAATGCTGTTAAGGGGAAGATAGCTTTGTAGTGCTTCGTAACTTTTCTTCTCCAGCGGCATAGCCAGCAGGGTTTCCTGCTGGTCGATCAACGGAGTTGGTATGACATCATGAAGGGTTTCAGTGAGTTTGTTTGAGCTGTTCATTTATCGGAACTCCGTGCCTTTAAATCCTATAATAGGTTTTTCATTCATTTTTTTGTTTGTTAAGTAACGTAATGGAACGGCAGTATCTTTGAATGGAATGTAATGCCAGAATAATTTCGCCGTTTCTTGATTGGGATAAGGATATCTATCTTCAACTGTGATGATGAGTTTAAGATTGCCATTTTCGCCTGTTGATTCGGCTCTTTTTAGAGCCTCACGGAATTTTGCTGTGAGTTCTTCATTATAAAGATATAGTTTCCCATCAATATATTCAGCCTGAGATTTCAACTCCTCATAACGTTTCTGTTCCTTTTTAATTAATTCTGTATGTTGTTGAATAAGTCCACCGGGAGCGGTACTACCTGAGAGCCATTGATTTACGGGTTTTTCAGGAAGAAGTTGATAAAACGCATATTGAAGGTCTGAACTGCCCTGCTGGAAAGCGGGTAGGATAAAAGTATAAATGCTTCTGGATTTGTTATATACCTGCTTGCGTTCAATGGTCAATTGGGGCATAAAAAATAGGTTTAAAAATTCCTGATTTTCAACATGAAAGGCATTCTGTGTTTCACTATCCATTCTCCTAGCTTGTTTTAATTGCTCTGCAAATGATGGACGTCTAGTCTTCCCCCAAAACGGATATTTGTCCCCATTTCCCCAAAAGCAGTTACAGATCAAATTCTGCATATCAGAACGATTGAACCATATCAGGCCAATGATACCGCCAATAATTAATAGCCACCCCATAAAAGCCATCCCTGCTATCAAAACCGATCCTATTACTGTCGCATCGATACCAGCTGCAATACCTACGCTAACAGTACCTAATGCCGCGCTGCCCAGCCCTACCGCATAGTTGCTGTATGCTGCACCTTTGTTACTGATAGATTCAGCTTTGCGACCGTCAATAAAAGAAACATAGGCTCCTATAATATTTACCAAACCAAGACTTATTTTTACCGCTTTGTTTGCCAGTGCGTCATTTAATGTGGTTGCGACTCCTTCGAATCTATTGAGCAACGCTGGAGAAGCCTTGGGTAGATATTTGGGGGCGTACTTAGTGACTTTTGATGTGATTAATAACAAGTCCGCAGTCAATGAAATAAGGGCTGTGGTGAATTTAACAATATCATAAGAATAGCTGTGTTGATCCAACGGGTTATTTTGACTGAATTTAGACTGTATAACGACAGAAGTGGCTGTGTTGACATTGAGAAACAGACTAAGGCCGGGAGCTGTTTTCTTCATTAAAATTGCAGTGTTGTGAGTACCGATTTTGAGAAAATCGAGAGAGGTATTAAAGCCTTCCTTAATGCGTATCACGGCAAGTTTAATACCTATATTGGTTTGTTTTGCCGTTATTTTGACTTGGTCAGATACCCTATGCCCTGCTTTTATTGCTGCATTCCCTGCGTTTTTGACCGCATTTTCAAATCCCTCTGTTTCATTTCCAAGCGCCGCGACACTCTGCTGCTTTTTATCGAAAAGAGATTGTGAGCGATTTAACTTTTTGAATACAGGATGGTATTTTGGCATACCCTGTGGCTTGCCACTGGGAGAATTCCGAGCTTTATTGTTTGCCATTTTATCAAATCGGTACAGGATATATTGAAAATGGTCACTGTTTATCGGGAGTCCTGCGCGGTAGTCAATAACAAAACCGAATGGCTTCAATAAAGCAGGCACAATTTTGTTGGCAATTAAGCGAATAGCTTCATCACTTAAATGGGTCAAAGGGCCTTTTAGCTTGATTGCACCCGTCTCCATTAGTGCGACGGCCTTACCGAGAATTCTGCCAAATAGCTCAAAAAATTTATCCGATACATATATCCCTATTTTCAAAGTATTATCATCCACCCACCGTTTGGATTTCTTAATCAAGTCTTTGGAATCTTGATAGAGTTTGGAGGCAATAGCTTCACTTTCACTATGGGTAATGATCTTCACCATACCTGTTGCCGCAATTTCCCAAGCATTGGTGCTGTATTGAGGAGAGGTTTTGTCAGTGGCTGTAATAATTGCAGCGTTTCTTTTCGAGTTCACTTGTTTATTTGGGTCATATACACCACCAGAGAGGGCTGCCACCGTATCAAGGAGATTTTTTAGTGTAGCCGGTTTTTCGGCCGTCAGTGAAATCAACTCTTCCAGCATTTTTTCTGATGCAATGGACATTTGTAATCCATTGAAAATATCAGAGATAAGACCAACAAAAGTATAAATTTCCTGAATATCGTTTTCCTGTAACATCTCTTTATCCTCATGGACAGAAAAGAAATGTCGGAAATAGTTATCAAGGCTACCGACTTGATCAGTAACGGTGGGATCACTGGCAAATGCTTTGAATAAACTAATGAAATTATCCTGTCGTTTTTCAAACGCTCGATTTTCTCTTTTTATCGATGGCCAGTGTTTTTTCACTGCGCCCATATTAAGGGCATCCCGAATGGAACGTCGTTTTATCGGATTTTTGTTAGAGTAGATAAGAGCATCAACATACAGCCCAATAGTTAATGGATAGAGGTTAAGACGTGCATTATGTTGCTGCCATATCTCCAGAATATCATGCGCCTCCAAAATCTCTTTCTGCCGCCCAACGGGATCATGCAGGATCACAATCCGTGCTTTTTCCTGATAGCACAATTTACTGCGGATCTCTTTCGCAATATTTTCCGCATCCATTTCATAGGATAACTGTGTCGTCAGCTCATCAATCCTGATGGATTCTAAATCCAACTCTTCAAAGTTCTTGGCATCGATTTTGGCTTTAGCCGTCGCAAACTGCTCTTTGCGAATCTTGTAGTCCTGAATCAGCCTAGTGAAGTTGGCTTCCGTAGCTTCAATGGCATGTGTCTGTTTATCGTCATCCAGGTTAATGAACTGCATGGTTTTTTGCCGCAGCGTTTCATCGCTGTCCATGCGGGCAATCACATCGGGATGCCAAAGGTGTTCACTGTAGGCAATGCTGATTTTGGAAACATCTTTCGATACAAACAGAAAAGGATATCCTTCTCCACGTAGGCCGGGCTCGGGTTCCACACCATCACGGGCATTTTTTCTGTTGCGGTATATAAACTTCCTGAAACGCTCGATTCGCGGGCTTTCGCCATTATTCCCGGAATCTTTTGGAACATCATATTTAAAAATATGAAAATATGATGTTCCACTGGGGCGATGCTTCATATCGCCTTCTTCTTTAATGTAAATCCAGCCGGGACGCATCAAACGGGCAGCATAACCTTTACTTTCTTCCAGAGACGTGGCGGACATTAAGGTGTGAATATCGGGAGGAGCTTCTGGTTTCACCAGATTTTCACCGAAAAAGTTCACATAGGCATAGCGGACAGGGTAGAGCGGCTTAATATTAGAGTCGCATGGAGAAAGGGGACTCCCCATCTCAAGCCGGGATAGCGAATGATCTGCATTTGTCGTCAAGTCTTGCATTGAAGTTGTCATGGCTGGCTCCGTGTTGTTGGGGTAAAGCATTCCTTGAGAAGTTTGTAAGCGCGCGCTTCCTGATTGGAAGGTTCAGACAAGACAGTGTTCAGCGAGTGGTTCCAGAGGGCTTCGTTTTTGACGGTGACAGACTTCGCCATAATATAATAAAGCCCAGTCAGTTCCAGCGTGAAACCGTGCAGGTAAGCGTAATTGGCATGTTTGATAATAAAGGCCGACAGTTGTTCTTCAGGAACCTGGTTTTGCTGTTGGATATTCTCTTTAATAAATACCGAAACCTTATGGAAGAACTTCTGCTCCATATATCGCTCATAATTGCGGTTCATCCTGTCGTTGATTGTCACCGTTTCAAGTTTGGTTGCTCTGAGGCTTTCCGCCACAGCAGCTTTCATCATGTTATTTTCATGACCGAAGGCGTAGAGAGCACCGATGTGTCGCATAAAGGAAGCCAGCGCACCACGGGATAGACCTTTTAAGGTCAAATCCAGTGTCGGAGGGTAGTAGAACCGGAAAAACACCCAATTTTGGCTGCGTTCTTGCTTCAGGTAGGGATATTTACGCAGATGGTTATACAGCTCATCAAATGTACTATCGCTATGGATAAAAATGCCAATATCCGGCGTGTAATGGGTGATGAAGATATCTCGCAAAAATCCGATATTCTCATGGCCTGTCAGCTCAATGAGATAAGGTGCTGCATCTTCAAGGGCGATCTGGGTTTCTCCCTTGAAAAGACAACGATAAGGCAGGCCGGATACCATTAGTGAAGGCACAATAAAGTGGCCGGCGTGTTTATGGTAAACACCGGCATCTATCACGAGATAGCAGTGGGCATATTTTTTGTTATTTTGGCTTTGCTGATACAACAAAGCATACGTATCCGCGCTGATCCAATGTCGGTTGAAGTCGTTCTCACCGGTAAAGGGAGTGCAGGGATACGGTATAATTGCCAGCTCTCCGGTATCAATCGGTAACGATTCGCTGATATCCAGTGCATTCAATATGATGATGGGCTGCACTTCGCTGAGGTTATTGCTGTTCTGGATTAAGTCTTTTTCAAGCCGTTCTGTACTGTCTAAATAGTGCAGAAAAGGAAGGATTTTCTCATATTGGCCTTCATCCGCCCGCAATGTATTTAGCATATAGTCAGATAATTGTTCTATTGCTTGATGCTGGCTGTTGGCCTGAATCAATGCCTGAGCACAGTAACACTGTGGTTGCTGCGATCCTGAACTATGATAGCTGTATGAAAAATCTGTAACCCAGATATGTTCATACTTTTGATGATAGTCTTTTTGCCTGTACATGATGTAATATCGTCAGTTTGTTAATTTTCAGCCAAAATGTTTGGATATTTCAAAGATGATTTTTATTTATTCATTCTTATGTGGATAAATAAGATATAAATAAACAGTGTTTAATAAATATCCATAACAATTATTGTTATCACTATTGAGTGGAACAGGCGGAGAACAAACGGAAATATCGGATTGTAAATCCATCAACATTATTGCAGATAGAATGATTGTCCTCGGTAAATATTTTCTATTATATTCCCTCAATAAGACTACGCAGTTCCAATAAATATTCATTGTTAATATAATGTTAAATCGATAAAATTATCGAAGGAGGAGATCATACTCCAATTTAAAGGCAGGTTAAAACAAGAAAAACCTTTCAAATACACGTCTATTTGAAATTTATTGTTGGGTTTAAAATTATAACGATAAGTTATATTTTTTATAAAAATAATCTTGATAAGTAATAACGAAATAGATTATTGAATAGGATATTATTTATGGATAATAATTTAAATTATTTGCTGATATGTAGATTAAGGAATAAATAATATTACGATCAAAGGATATTTCCCTCAATCGTAATATTAATAACCAGATATTCTTTTTAATTAATTATTTCATCATGCCGATATTTCGACATTTTCATTCAATACCAGCGCCAGCAATGCCTGGCGGGCGAAAATGCCGTTACCTGCCTGCTGGAAATAGTAGGCATAAGGAGTTTTATCCACATCTACGGTGATTTCATCGATACGTGGCAGTGGATGCAGCACTTTCAAGTTCTCTTTGACATTAACCAGATCAGCGGCGTGCAGTACGAACTGAGCTTTGATATTGGCGTACTCGGAAGGGTCAAGACGCTCTTTCTGTACGCGGGTCATATACAGGATATCCAGTTCAGGCATGACATCTTCAAAGTTATGGTGAATGCTGTAACTGACCTGCTTCTTATCCAGCATATGCAGGATATAGCTTGGCATGGCTAAGGCATCTGGGGCAATAAAGCAGAAATGGTTGCCGCTGAATTTTGCCAGTGCCTGCGTCAACGAGTGGACAGTCCGGCCATATTTCAAGTCACCGACCATAGCAATTTTAAGGTTATCCAGCTTGTGTTGGGTTTCTTGGATGGTGAACAGATCGAGCAGAGTTTGAGTTGGGTGTTGGTTTGCACCATCACCGGCGTTAATGACAGGAATATGGCCGGAAAATTCAGAAGCAAGACGAGCGGCACCTTCCTGTGGATGGCGCATCACAATCGCGTCGGCATACTGGCTGATGATAGAAATGGTATCGGCCAGTGTTTCCCCTTTTTTACCCAAGGAAGTATTGTTGCTGTCAGCAAAGCCGACAACGGAAGCACCGAGTCGCTGAATGGCCGTTTCAAAAGAGAGGCGGGTGCGTGTAGAGGCTTCAAAAAAGCAGCTTGCGATCACCTTGTGTTTCAGTAATTCAGTCTGTGGATTGGCTTTCAATGCTGCTGCCGTCTGCAATACCAATTCCAGATCCGTGCGGCTCAGATCATTAATTGAAATGATATGCTTGCGATATAACGGATTAGCCATGTTTACGTTCCTCTTTTTACTCATAGCCCTACCTGTCCAGGCAAAAAAAAGCCCCTCATTTGAGGGGCTTTTTCAATGATCGGTTTTGCAATGGGAAAAATAATACGCCCAAGCTGCCAGCAGGCAGTTTTTCGTTAGCTTGATGCTTTGTAACATCGTGTGTGGTGCAGTATGTCATGTTTTCTCCCAGCAAATCGTCGCGCATTATACTCACGATAGCATTCATCGCAAGGTTTGCCGGAAGAAATTTTTATTCTGCGTGATATGGAGAAGGCGGGTGATTGAGGGATACAACCTAGTCATTGCCACTCGGAACAGATGGATAATGGTTTCAATTCGGGTTGAGTCCCTCTCTGGTGTTCCATTATTCGAAATAATTATTTCTTTTTGTTTGGACTCTTAAAAATAAGCCAAGTCGAACCAGAATTTCAATCGCTTGGCATTCAATAACGAATTCCATAAGCATTTTTTTATTGCTAATACCGATGATTTCGAAAGCTCTTTTTAAGTGCGTTTTCACAGTATTACTTTCTATAGATAATAATCTTGCTATATCTTTAATTGATGTATTCAGAGTAGAAAGAGAGAGGCATTCTATTTGTCTGCAAGATAACTGATATCCTAATATCTGATTAATTAATTTATATATTTCGATATTTCTTATATCAAGTGTTGGAGAGCAGGGTAAGCCTATAAGTTGTGTAATAATATTTTGAATATTTATTTTTGTATGGTAATCGATAATTTTTCCATCGTTCATAACAATTTCAGTTGTTCCCTGGCAAGTAACCTGTTTACCTGTCGCAGAAATTGAATAAAATTCACCAAGATGTTTTCCTTCTGCTTCCCAGTCAATAATAATATTTTTATTATGGGTATAAAGGTTATTTTCTTTATATACCAAATTAGGAAAAGCTCTGTACCAAATTTTCAACAGTGCTATAAAAGATTCAACTCCAACATAAGTTCCAATAGGGCTTTTGATAATTGTATCTTTTTGTATCATCTGTCTTGAAATATTTGTTGTTTTTTTTGAAACCCAAATTTCATTCATAAAATCTCTAGCTTGGATTATATTTATTTCTTTTTGATTAAAAATCATAAATTTTACTCTTTCATTATTTGTTATGTTTATTTTTAATTTATTTAATTGTGAATTAAATTAACCAATTTGGTTTATTAAAGTAATTCATATGCGTAATGTCAAGATGTAATAATTTCATGAAATATAAATAATAGGGTTTGATTAATTATGGTATGATGTGTATCTTTTTGAATATTAATGTTATTTAATGTTTTTTGTTATATTGGGTATTCAAAAATCAATACTGACGTGTTGATTTATATCATAATAACTAATTGAAATTAAAACTTATAGAAATGATTTCTTTGAGTGAAATTAACATTAGTAGAATGGTACTGATTTATATAATCAATACCATAGGAAGTCGATGTTGCTCTGACGTATGCTAAGAAAAATTAATTTAATTGCTTTTTATCTTCACTCACTCTGAATTTTTCAAAACAGTAGAGTAGAAGTGAACAGGAAAATGCAGATAAAACGCTATAGTCAAACACGCTTTTAAGTAAGCCAGTCGTTGTCATTGTAACAGCAAAAATTAACAACAAGGCTGCGCTCACTAAAGCGGTTTCTTTGATTTTAAAACCTATTATTAGGAATATGGGCAGAGCAACTTCAAGAATAGTGACTCCCCAACCAAAAATAGGGATCATAAAATCGGGTGCCCAAGGGTTCAAATGCTTAACAACACCAAGGAATACCGTGAAATTACCCCACGTAATCTGTGGATCACCATATTCACCACATAAACCAAGTCTGTCAGCCACTGCGACCAAATATGCAATCGCAAGTGAATAACGTGCGATTAAAGCTGCGTATCTTAATTGAGTTCCGTTTAACATAGGCTTCTCCTGAATTTTATGATTATAGTGTTTCCTGGAAGGAATAATCCAGGAAACATATTATTCAACAGATCAATCAAGCAACTATCTTTATCAAAAGAACTATAGTTTATTAGTTGTTATCACCGATACTTATTGCCATTCTGTTTAAGGCATTCATTACTGATATGGCTGAGGTCAGATCAACAAGTTCTTTTTCTGAAAATAATTCTTCAAGACGTTCTCTAAGATCATTAAGATCTTTGTCCCTAAGACCAATGGTTAATGCTTCACACCATTCCAGTGCCAGTACTTCTTTTTGATTGTAAATACGGGAGTTGAACCAACCGGGTAACTTATCCAGCTTTTCTTCCTCAATACCTAGTTTACGCCCCATTTCTGCATGGAGTCTACAACAGTAGGCACAGCCGTTAATTTGTGAGGTTCGCATTTCAACCAAAAGAATAAGTGATTGGTCTAATTCACATTTCTGTATTTCATCATAACATTTATACAGAGGGTTCATTATTTTAGGTGAAATTTTTGCGTAATTCATTGGTGACTCCCATTTACTATTTCAATTGATATAAAAAGATGAATAAAATATAAATCTGATTCTTTGAAAACCTTATTCTAACAGGTTTATGGTGAGTTCATCGCGTGATAGTCTACCACTCCTCAAGAGCAAAGATATAGAAAATTCTAATGGGTCATTTTCAATTAATGATTCAACATTTTCAAACCAAGATTGAGAATTTTGTGCTGCAATATGTAAATTAGATGATTCATCTTGACGATTGTGCTGATAATCTGTAAAGCAGGCTGAATCCAGTTTATTGCTTGATTTCAGATTTTCTGCCAGTGCAATGGCATCACCTATTGCTAGCTTAGTCCCAGAACCAATGGAAAAGTGGGCGGAATGCGCTGCATTTCCCAATAAAACTTTTTTATCGTGAGACCAGTGTTTGCTGATCGGTGTAACAAAGCGCCGCCAATAAGCTTTTTCACGGCACGTATCATTGATTTGCAATGGATGGCCGCATAAATGCCGGTGAAAGACCTTTTCAAGAAATGCAATGGTTTGTTTCTCATCCATGTGTGCAAATCCTGTTTTTGCCCAAGTTTCATGAGTACATTCGACAACAAATGTAGAATGATCATTCTCAAATTTGTAACAATGTGCCCAAAACCAACCTGTTTCTGTCTGCTCGAAAATAAAGTTAAAGGTATCGTTAAATAGATGTGAAGTTCCTAACCATAAGTATAGGTTCTTTCCTTCATCAATGTCAGTGTCGAATTCATCTTTTAACTGATGCCTTATCTTACTGTTGGCGCCATCACTAATAACAGTCAAATCAGCGGGAAAGTTAATAAGATCTTCAGCATTCAATGAAGAGTCGTAATTAATCTTGATACCCAGATCCAGTGCCTTTTTCCTAAGGGTATTGATCATTTCTAACCGACTGATCGCAAGGAATTGGTATCCAGATGAACGGTAAGTTTTTTCTTTAATATGAATATCAATATGGTTTAATGTTGAAATATGAGGTCTGAGCTGTTCAACAATACTGGGATCGATATTGGCTAATTGCTGTAACATCGGCTCAGAAAGTACAAGCCCCCAACCCGTTGTAACGTTTGATAAATTACGTTCGTATACAACGACATCACGGTTATGATCCTGCATTTTTGCCAGAATGGAAAATACTAACCCTGCGGGGCCTGCACCAATACACTGTATCTTCATTATATCTACTTCCCAAATTACGTAAATTCGCAAGTATTAGCAAAATCAGTGTAGGCCGTATGCGACACGCTTGATATTCACTAAGTGCTTCCAGATGATCGGATCGGTTGAATGATTGTGGCCAAAAGTCCCACTGCCTTGCATGAATGACACAGGTAGTTCAGTTGTTTCCCCGAGCATGCCCTGTGTTGCTGATGTATTCACCAAAATGCGTCCGGCAGGCATAACGGTTGAGAATTGATGAATTTCATCTGGATCTTCGCTGTGTATTACAGCCGTATGCCCCGCGCCTTCGTTACAAATCAACGAATAGGCAAGAGAAATCCCATTTTCTTCATCAGCAGTATAGAGAGTAAGTACTGGCGCCATTTTTTCATTGCTGAGAAAATCATGCCTGCCTATTTCGGCGGGTATAACAAGCAATTTAATGGGATAAGGGCGTGAAATGTTGGCTTTAGCAGCTAAAGATGCCGCGCAGACACCAATATTTTCACGGCTTAAGTACTGGGTTTCCGGGTTAAATAACGCCTGGATAGTTTGCTCAACTTCGCTGCTTGTCAAGATTGCCGCTCCATTGGCTTCCAGAGCCGAGATCAGGTCATTTTTGCTCGCAGGATGTACTATGAGGTTGCTTTCTGAACCGCAAACGATGCCATTATCATATATCTTTCCATTAACAATATTGGCGGCGGCTTTCTGAATGTGAGCGGAACGGCTGATATAGACAGGGACATTGCCAGGCCCCACGCCAAATGCGGGTTTACCAGAACTGTAAGCCGCATGTACCAGATTTCTTCCTCCTGTCGCAAGGATCATGTCTACGCCGGGGTGCTGCATCAGCATATGGGTTTTATCATGGCTTGGAGGCGTGCAGACTTGAACCAATGAAACGGGCAATCCGTGCTCGGTAAGAACCTGTTGTACCAGATCAATAAATTCATTTGCCAATTTGCCAGTTTTACCGGGATAACTGAAAATGATGGCGTTGCGAGTTTTGATGGAAAGCATGATCTTGAAAAGCGAGTTTGGAATCGGATTTGTCAATGGGACAACGGCAAAGAGTAATCCAACTGGACTGGCATATTCAATGAGCCTTTGGGTTCCACCAAGACGACCATAGGTTTTGGTGCCATATAATCCCTTAAATACTTGGTTGACTACCAAAGCTAATTTGTGTTCTTTATCGTCGGCATTGCCGATACGAGTCACAGCAAGTTCTTTTTCAGCCCATTCCCGGCAGTGAGTGGAAAATATTTTTGCCAAATGGTGAAGAACGTTATCAATATCTTCATCTGACTGTTTTTCCAATTCTTTTTGGGCGATTTTTCCCTGGTCAACCAATTTGTCTATATAGGACGCTGTTTCAGTTTGCTGAACGGTGATATCGATATTTTCATTTATTGTCATGATGTTATCTCCATACATTTTTTATCTTAGGACATTACCAATCAATAGTCTGGCGAGCTGAATAAAAATGGCCGTGTTGTTCTCTGCCCTTATCTAAGGCCAGCCAAACAACCGTATCAGCACCTTCGGCAGCAGAATTGGGTGCCTGTTCTGAACTAATTTGGCTATCTAAGTCAGTTCTACACCAACCCGGGCTGCATACACTGACAGAAATCTTCGAATCACGAAATTCTTTCGCCCATTGTAAAGCGAGCATGTTCAGAGCGGCTTTAGAAGCTCGATAAGCTGGACCCTCGATTCTGTTGTATTTTGAATGCGGGTCAGCAGCTTGGGATAAAGCGGCAAGATCGGTAGATAAGAAAATGAGTCGAGCTTCTTCTGAACGAGAGAGCAGGGGTAAAAATGCTTGGGTGATGAGCCAAGGGCCAACCAAATTGACTGTCAGACTTTTATGGATGTCCTCCAGAGAGGTTTCGCTGGGTTTTTGGATTGAATCCAGAAAAACGCCAGCATTATTAATCAGTACATCAAGGGTTGTATTGGTACTGAGCAGTAAATTTGCAGCGGATTTTATGGATTCTGGATCTGTGACATCCAAATGAAGCAAATCGGCTGTTATTCCCATTTGGGTCAATTGTAAAACACTGTGCTCAAGCGCAGGTATATCACGGCCTGAAAGTATTACTTTATGGCCTCGTTCGCCCAATTTTTTAGCAATTTCAAATCCGATGCCTCTGTTGGCACCCGTAATTAAGCAAGTTTTCATATTAATTTCCTTCTTCAGTTACCATTGAATTATCTTCAGGCATACGATCTCTGATTTTTCTTTTGAGTTTTTTCCCTGTGACTCCGAGATCGTTGTCAGCGGATTGATAAACAATATTGTCGATCAATGGCCATTGTTTTTCCTGATGATAGGCGTTGATTTTTTGTAACAGTGTGGTCGGCTCAATTTCGTATCCTGCTTTCAGCTCGACGATAGCCGTAGTTTGTTGATCTCCATTGGGCAGGGAAGTAGCGACAATGCTGATATCAAAAATACTATCAATATTTTTCAACAGCCACTCTTCACATTGGGTACTGTAAAGTGGCCCTTGGGGAGTATTAATCCAATCTGATGTACGATCAACGTGGTAAAAGAAACCGTCGTTGGTACGGTAAACCAAATCACCTGTTAACCAATAACCATTAACCCGGTTTTTCTCGGTCAGGAGATGGTTATTCCAGTAACCCATGGTTACTGATTTTGAAATAACGCCCAACATACCTACTTGGTTATTGGGGAGAATATTTCCGTCTGCATCAAGTATGGCAGCATCAACCCAGGAAAAAGGTATTCCAATACAACGATCATATCTTTCTGTTTTTGGTTGATGAATATTTCTGAACATGGCAAATGCGAATTCTGAAGAGCCAAGATTGTCGATGAAAAAAGATCCACGCTCTTTTTTGCCATCAACGAAATGATGACCATAAGAAATCAGCTTTCGTATATGGGGTTCGTGATTCGCGTCACCCGTGGAAACCCAGTGGGAAATAGAATCAAGATCCCAGTCATCGAGGTCTTCCCTGCATAGATCAACAAATATTTTGGGAAAAGCAGCAACGGTGTCAGGTTTGATTTGTTCAATGGAATCTAAAATGTCAAAAGCGGTTTTCTTTGATTGAATATGTATTGCTGCACCTCGTGTCAATGTCAACATGATCAATGTCATCGAGGCTCCGTGAGAGTGCGGGAACATGGATAATATTTGTTTTCCGCGTTGCTTACCGACTTCTTTCAAAATACCGTGAAACATAGATTCATGGGTAAAAATAACTGGCTTTGGCAAACCGGTTGTGCCGGAAGTATGCCCTAACAGAATAATATCGTCTGCATGATGCCGGTAATAGCTTGAAATGGGTTTTTTTAATAAATTTAGTTCTTTGGGAGTAATAAACTGGATGTCAGTAGATTTATCATCCAGTGAGTTAATCCTTTCTTCCGTTGAAATAATAAATTTTGTTCCGCTGTTACGCATAAACGACATAGCAATATGACTACTGAGATCGCCATTCACAAAAATAGGGAACGAGCCTATATTGTTCAGTGCAATAAAATGAATTAAATAGTCAATAGTATCATCAAAATATAATGCCACGGGTTCACGTTTTTGGACGCCTAGCGCAATATAAGCCCCTGACAATTGATCTGATATCTTAACAAGATCATTGATTTCAAACTGTGATTTTTCTTCTTCTGGATTATCATATGTTGGTACATCACATGTTATTTTTGGGCTCATTCCTCGTTCACTAAAATAGTTATTGAGGTGGTGAATAAAGTTACCGGCACCAATATTTTCCGAACTAATAATCTGTTTTATTTCTTCTGGTGTAATCATTGGTCAATATCTCCTTGAATATCAATATATAAAATAATTTACTACATTAGGATTATTTGTGAAGCTATATAATTTATGACAGATATATAGCTACTGATATTGCCAGTGGGGATTATTGTATGCTATTCATCGGCTTCCATTCTTGTGTTATCGTGATGAAATTTTTAAGCATATCCAATCCGAAATCAGAGAGAATAGATTCAGGGTGGAATTGTACTCCATATATAGGAAAATCATTATGTTTGAGTGCCATAATGTCATTGTATTCATCACATGACCTTGCTGTCACTGTTAAACATTCCGGCAAGTCATCTACTACCAATGAATGATAACAGCCAACTTTGATATCTTGGGGTAAATTGGCAAATAAGTTTCTATCATTATGGGTGATTGTTGAAGTGTGACCATGATACACTTTATTGGCTCTGAGAACTTGCCCACCAAATTCTTGTGCTATACATTGATGACCAAGGCAAATACCTAAAATTGGAATTTTCCCAGCAAAATGTTGAATGGCCAGTGTTGATATTCCTGCTTCATTCGGGGTACAAGGTCCGGGTGAAATAATTAATCCAGTCGGATTATGTTGTTCTATATATTCTAAGGTAATTCGATCATTTTTTTTGACTAAAACTTCTATACCAAGCATACCCAAATATTGGGCGATATTGTAAGTAAAGGAGTCATAGTTATCTATAATGAAATACATGATTTATTTCCTATACCATTTCTAAAGACAATTGCTCTGCTTGATATGCTGCATGCATCATCATGCTATTTTTTTCGATCGTTTCTTGCCACTCACGTTCCGCTCTGGAGGCATCGATAATTCCAGCCCCAGCCTGTACATACAGTTGTCCCTGATGAAGTAACCCTGTCCGGATAGTGATAGCGAGATTAATATCGCCGTTCCAAGTGATGTAACCTAAGCAACCACCATAAATGCCCCTGCCATAGGGTTCCAATTCATGGATGATCTCCAGTGCTCGGATCTTGGGTGCTCCACTGAGTGTTCCCGCAGGGAAAGTGCTACTGATGACGTCTATTTCATCAACACCATTCATTTTCTCACCGGATACTTCCGACACAATGTGCATAACGTGAGAGAAATACTCAACACTTAACAGGTTACTGACCGTAACACTGCCTGTTTTAGCTACGCGTCCAATGTCATTGCGTGCCAGATCGACAAGCATAATGTGTTCGGCAATTTCTTTATTATCTGCAAGTAGCTCGGCTTTCAGTGCATCATCTTCTTGCTGGTTCATGCCACGATGCCGAGTTCCTGCCATCGGATGGCTGATCAATTTGTTTTGATGCAGGGAGACCATCATTTCAGGGGATGCGCCAACAACATGGCTATCTTCGACATTCATCAAATAACAGTACGGCGTGTTTGTCATACTGGTCAGTGCTTGATAAAGCTGTATGGCATTGGCTTTTAATGGTCGTGACATGGCTTGGGATAAAACAACCTGCATGGCATCACCTGCCTTGATGTACTCCTTGATCTTGTTGACGGCCATTTGAAAGTCATGCTGTGGAAAATGAGACTCCATATCCTTGAACCAAGTCGCTCTATCGGTGGTAGTAGAAGGACTAAAGTTAGCCTGTTGTTGATAGGGGATCTTTTCCAGTTCACTGATAATCTGGTTTATTCTTAGATTTGCATCAGTAAAATTTTGGGATTCAGTGGGTTTTGCATGGACAATGACATAGATGAGATCATTTCTATGATCTACAACGATCAATTCTTGACTGACTATTTGTAATATGTCCGGTAAATCAATTAATGTTTTTTTACGTGTATTGGCTTGGAGCTTAGGCTCGATAAGCCGTGTGGTTTCAAAGCCAAAATAACCAAACAACCCACCAGCATAATTGGGTAACTGATCAATTTTTGGTACACGATAGCTTGTCATTATTTGCCGCAGGGCATCCAGCGGGGGAATATCTGTTATATAAGTCGGAGCATTATTTTCGTCAAATACTTTGATTGAATAATCTTTGATTTCGATCCGCTGATGGCATGGAAGCCCAACAATAGAATAGGTTGCCCTATATTTATCCTCATGTTTTTCAGATAATTCGAAAAGATAACTATAGCTTTTGTTGGCTAAGGCTTCGTAAATGCTAATAGGAGATATCTGTGTTTTTTTGATATTTTTCCATACTGGCACTAAATTATATCCTTCTTCACCATAGGCAAGAAATTCATTAAGATTGAGCATAATTAATTCTCCGAGGATGAGAAGACATATTTTCGTCAGTAATTTTTTGGCGAGCGATTTCGATCATCGACTTACGGTCAATTTTACCGTTTCCATTCAGTGGAAATTGTTCTAAATTGAGATAAACATAGGGATGTTTATAACTTTCCACTTGGTGGCTGATAAAATTGGCTATCTGTTGACTGATGGCTTCAAATTCACTGGAAGAAGTTTTCAGACATAAAACAGGTCTGCATTCTTGGGTGCTATCCATCCAGGGGATCATAAATGCATCACCAATTTCTGGGAAAGCGGAATGGACGAGTTTTTCTATTTCTACCGGCACCAACCAGCGCCCCAATACTTTGAACTGTTCATCTTCACGGCCGTGATAATAAAGGAATCCTTCTTCGTCTTGCGAAAATAGATCTCCAGTGCGATACCAACCGTTGGAAAACTTGATATTTGTATCTTGATGGTTATTCCAATATCCCAGGGCTAAGGATTCTGAACTCAGCATAAGCACGCCAGTTTCCCCAGCCGGAACGGCTTTTCCATCTTTATCAACAATCTTTCCTGTACACCCGGCAATAAATTTTCCAATGCTGCCCGAACGAGATGGATGGCCATAAGTTGTCGCAAAAGCATGGCATGCTTCAGTTGCGCCAAATGCATCATGTATGACGATATTGAGCCGCTGAAACCAGGATTCTTTTAAAGGTGCAGGTAACATTGAGCCAGAAGAAACGACCAGGCGAAGATGGCAATTTTGTTTAAACTCATCATCTTCAAGTAACAAACGAAATATCATCGGCCCTGCCAACAGAACAGTTGGCTGAAATTGTTTGATATTACTCGTAACCCTTGTTATTGAAGGCCAAAGGCTATCTATAATTGCAGTGGCGCCGATAAATAGCGGGAAAAATAGGGTATTTCCCATACCATAACCAAAAAATGTTTTTGGTGTTGAATAGATAATGTCTGTTGTAGTTAAACCTAATTGATGTTTGGCAAAATGTTCACAGGAAGACAAAATTGATGTCACGCTGTGAATAACTCCCTTGGGTTTTCCAGTCGATCCTGAGGTATATTGAATGAAAGCAGGCTCAAGATGGGTTTTTTCCAAAAAATCATGCCATTTATCATTGGTGTTTTCAGGCATCCAATCACAGAATGCCGAAAGATCAGCACTCCTTTTAATACGGATAGTATTTTCTTTCGCTTCAGGTGCGATAGATATTTCATTATCCTCATCGAGGAAAATAAAGGGGGTATCAAATTCACCCAGTATGTAATTAAGAGTATTAGCCGGTAATTTCGGGTTAATAACGACCGGTAACGCTCCAATTGCTAAACTGGCAAAGAAAATAATAGCTAATTCCCGGCTGTCATTAAGACAGAGGATGACTGCTGTATTTTTTTCTATTTTTTTTAACGACATAGCAGAAGCACTTTTTTGGACAAAAAATGCAAGCTGGGAATAACTCAATGAGCCGTCTGGCCCGATAAAACAATCTTTATCAAGAGACGAGTTTTCCATGACAAATCGTTGCGCTAAATTTACTGATTTAGTTGTGCCGACAATAGCTTCAAGTGTAGGAAATGTGACTAATGACATAATAAATCACCTTCTTCATTAATTATTCTAATTCTTCACGAAGTGCGATGTTACCAATATTTTGTAATAATGGAGCATTCTCGCAAGCAATATAAAGGCATTTATTCTGACCCATATTGCTATGTTTATGTTCGACCCAGGCAGGGATATAAATGGCATCTCCTGCTGACCAAGCAACATCATTATTTCCTATTTTTGATACGCCATTTCCTTCAATGATATAGATGACAGTTTCATAATTATGTCGATGTAGATTCGTCGATTGTTCGGCGTCAAGATGGCCTAATGTCATGCTGATTGTTTTAGTCGGCAAATTGACGATATTGACTTTATGTTTTCTTTCTGCTGAAAATTGATTTTCACCATGACTATTACTGTTGATGACATCTTTATGAATAAGTTTCTCAGGAATAGAAGGTGTTGGTTTGTAGTTGACACGCCAAAAATCAGCAGAATGAAAGGAAAGATCATTTTTTTGATTATTTAAGTCGGCCTTTTCTGCGTTGTTCTTACGAACAACTTCACTCTCCCAGACACTATCCAGCATTTTTACGCGATTTCTTATCATTTCACTGCCAATATTGATGGCTTTGAGGCGTAATGATTCGTCCTGACTAGTGAGTCTATCTATGATTTCAAACATTTTAATAGCATGATCTTCATCTTCTTCAATATGGAGTGAGAAGAATTCTGTTGCATCCTTATTGTAATTCAATGTCATTAAGCGATTTAATACGGGCTTATAAATTAAGGGAACGATTGCTTCAGCGCCAAGGCACATGGCTGACAGACCCTCTAACGGATCATCTGAAAGACAGAAAGAAAACATAGCGTCAACCATAGCGGTTGTATTTTCAAAAGGTTTTTGACTATTGATATCAGCACCGACAGTCTTCAATGTTCTCTGAAAAAGCTCAGCATGAGTGATCTTGTTTTCATCCTCTAATCCCATTTCTTCCAGTAAATTGTGAAGAAGATCTTTTATATCTTCAAATACGTCTAATTTACTTATAAGCGCGATTAAATAACGTGTAAAATGACGAGAATAGTAGCAGTGTTGAATTAGGAATGTTTTTAACATTTCTTCACTGGCTGTACTGTCATTAAATGACTGGAGTACAGGGTGATCTGTCAATTTTTTTAATTCTTTTTCATCAAGCCAGTCAGACCAGATATTATCTGTATTTTCTGTGAAAATATTAGCCATACTTTCTTTAATATCTGTTTTTATGATTGAATTCATTATTGACTCTCTGGTTTTTTAATTAAAAATTGCGATCCAATAAGAAATTGGAATTTATTTCCCAAGTTTTTCTCATCGTTATTTTGGTTGTTAATTAATTTATTTATTTAATGTTAATTTTTATTTATAATTTCCTTCAGTATATTTATTTATTACTTATCTACCAATAGGCGACACTACCTAAATGCTAGCTTTGATGCTCGCATGTTAAGTGGGGGTGTCATTGCCGCGCATTATATTGGTTAAAAAAATGTTAATATGTCACCTAAAAATGGTGACAAAAAATAAAATGATAAAAAATGGTTTTATTATTTAATAGATTATGAATATCTTAAAATTAAGTATTTATAAAACAATGAGTTAATGAGATATATTAAAATATGAAACTACTATTTTAAATATTATTCGTAGACTGAATCTAAGGAAGGCTTTATATCGCTGTCGGGTAAACACATTTGATATTGATAAGAGTATCAAATGTGTAGATTGATGGTTTATTGAACTATAAATATCGCAAAGTCTTCTGCCAGATCGGTATTGGGGAATATTTCCCGACATTCCGCCAATAATCGCGAGCAATCTTCTATACCATAACGTCCGCTGATATGTGTTGCGATAAAGTGTTTTGCTTTGGCATCGCGTGCCAGTGTTGCCGCCTGCTTTGTGGTGGAATGCCCGTTATTATTGGCTTTTTCGGCAAGTGCATCTTCCAGCGTAATTTCATGCACCATCACATCAACATTGGCTGCCAGTTTCAGTGCTTCAGGGGTTGGTGTCGTATCGCCGAAAATGGCCAGCGACTTACCGGAAATCGGTGCACCCAGATAATCTTTGCCACACACCGTACGGCCATCTTCTAACGTCACCGTACCGCCTTGTTTTAAGGCCTGCATCCACGGGCCACGGGGAATATTATCCTGATTAAGTTTCTGGGTATCCAGACCACCGGGTTTGTCATGTTCTTCAATGCGATAGCCATAGCATTCCACGCGATGGTTAAGGGCGTAAGCCGTGACTTTCAACTCGCCATCATCAAACAGCAGTCCGGATTGTACTTCGACAATATCCAGTGGATAAGTGAGGAAGGAGCCGCTCAACTGCAATGCGGTTTCTACAAACTGCTGTATTCCCTTTGGCCCGTACAGCGTCACGGGATCGGTGGAGCCGCCCATCGAACGGCTGCACAGTAACCCGGGCAGGCCAAAGATATGATCGCCATGTAGATGGGTGATAAAGATCTTCTCCAGTTTCGGGATCTTGATGGAGGAGTTGAGGATCTGGTGCTGTGTTCCCTCACCACAATCAAACATCCACAGTGCATTGCGGATACCCCGTAAATCCAGAACTAGGCTGGTGACATTGCGCTCTTTCGTAGGAACACCCGCGCTGGTGCCTAAAAATTTCAGTTCCATTTTATTCTTCTCCTAATCATGTTGAATGCTATCCCAGTCCAGACCGAATCGGGCAAGGTACTTGCGTAATCTATCGGCATCATTGGGCTGCTTCTTTTGTTGGCGGGAAACAGCGAACAGCTTGCGGCCTGCTTCGGATAAGCTGGCAGATTCACGGCAAACTTTAATGACTGTTTCCAACTGTTGGCGGTCAAACAGATCCACTTCCGGCAAATGATTCGGTAGCAGGGAAGAGAGCCTATTATCCTGCCAATTCTGTTTGAGCCGCGTAATTTCCTCTTCAACCAAATGCTGATTGATGCGTCCATTTTCGGCGAATGTTGCCATACGTGCGACAGATGCGCCTAACTCGCGGAAGTTGCCCCGCCATTGCGCCTGTTCTGAACAGGCAAAATGCAGGTAAATCAGTCGCGCTTCCTTATCGAAGCGAACCTGTGTCTGCTGCATCTGTGCATAGCGGGCAAGTTCATACTCAATGTTCGGCTCAATATCTTCACGACGCTGCGCCAGACCGGGGAGTTGATAAGTCCACATATTGATACGGGCGTACAGATCTTCACGGAATTTCCCTTGTACCACCCAATCGCGCAGATCGCGGTGAGTACCGGCAATTAACTGAAAATCACTGTGAACTTCTTTATCAGAGCCATAAGGCAGGAAGCTTTTCTCTTCAATGGCCTTCAATAGCATAGCCTGCTCATCCAATCCCAGTTCTGCCACTTCGTCAAGAAACAAAATGCCGCTATCGGCTTCACGCAGAAGCCCTGTACGCGGCTGAATGGCACCCGTAAACGCCCCTTTAACATGACCAAACAGCGTGGACATCGCATTATCACCGCGCAGGGTCGCGCAGTTTACTTCCACAAAACGGCCTTGAATCAAATGGCGAGATTGCCGCAACTGATAGATCCGGCGAGCCAGAAAAGACTTGCCCGCACCCGTTGGCCCCATCAGCAAAATTGGGGCGGAAGAACGCAGGGCGACACGTTCAACTTGGTCGATCAAGCGGTTGAAATTAGCATTGCGCGTGGCGATACCCGATTTCAGAAATGCGACCTGTTCCTGCTGTTCATGCAAAAAGCGGCTGGTCAAGGTAGTATAGCGGCTGAGATCCAAATCGATAATGGTGTAGACGCCTTCAGGATGGCTCTCGCGATCGCCATTTCTAGGGGAAGTCTGGAGCAACTGGGCGGGCAGATAACGGGCTTCGGTCAGCAAAAACCAGCAAATTTGGGCGACGTGTGTGCCTGTTGTGATATGTACCAGATATTCTTCGTTTTCAGTATCAAAAGGATAACGCACGGCAAAATCAAGCTGCGCGGTATAGACTTCTTCAAAATCCCACGGGTCTTCAATTTTGAGCTCCTGCAAAACCACTTCCGTCTTTGGCGAAGTCTCTGCGATATCCTCCTTCACTCTTTGTGCTAAACCATAGTCATTGGTTTGGTAGAGCAGTTCCAGCCTGTCAATCGGCAACTCCGCCTGCTGGCACATACCAATCGTAGGGCGCCATTTTGTCCAGCGATTGGCCTTTTTGCCCCGTCTATCCAACTTCGTACCCAAAACCCCAATGACAACTCTACGTTTCATGATCTTCCCTGTGATTCGATTATCTAATTTTATAAACAACGATATAAAAAGATAAGAAAAATTGACTGCAAAAACAATCGCCAAAAATGGATTTAAATAAAAATAATTAATTTTCAAATAGATAAAAAATATTTCTGCTTTTTTTAAAGTTGGCACGCAATTGGCAATAACTCGTATGTGGGAACCCGTTCACTGTTGAATACCGCGAAAGTGATGGAAAGCATCGCTGAACGAATCAATCAAATTTCGGTATATGGCGGTTTAGATCAAGTTCTAAATGGGCTGGTACAAATTAAAGGAGAACAAAAATGACAACAACTGAAATGAAAACCAACGCTTATAACTTATTGACGCAAGAAAATGGCGCTCAAGTAAAAATGTGGACTCACGGAGTCCCGGTTGATCCGAAAGCCATTACCCAATTGCAGAACACGGCCAAGATGCCTTTTGTATTCAAACATCTGGCGGTAATGCCGGATGTCCATGTCGGTAAAGGATCGACTATCGGTAGCGTGATCCCAACACGCGGAGCCATCATACCCGCCGCGGTTGGCGTGGATATCGGTTGTGGAATGATTGCCGTGCGTACTTCCCTGATGGCATCAGATTTGCCGGACAGCTTGTTGAATATCCGTCATGCCATTGAAGCGGCTGTGCCACATGGGCGTACTGTGAATCGTGGTGGTCGTGATAAGGGTTCTTGGCATCGCGCGCCGGAAATTGTGGATCAGCATTGGGCGACGTTGGCGGATGGTTTCAAATGTATTACCGATAAATACCCAAAATTACTGAACACCAATAACCATCAGCATTTGGGAACACTGGGAACTGGTAACCATTTCATCGAATTGTGCCTTGATGAAGCAGATCGTGTCTGGGTGATGCTGCATAGCGGTTCCCGTGGGGTGGGTAACGCTATCGGTAACTTGTTTATCACATTGGCGCAGAAAGATATGCAGCAGCATATTGTGAACCTGCCAGACCGTGATTTGGCTTATTTCGAAGAAGGCAGCCGTTATTTTGATGATTACATGGAAGCGGTTGGTTGGGCACAGGATTACGCTCGTCAGAACAGGGAAGTGATGATGCACCGCGTGCTTGAATCCTTGTCACGCGAGATCCCAAAACCGTTTACGACACAGCAGGAAGCCGTGAACTGCCATCATAACTATGTTCAGCGTGAACAGCATTACGGTGAGGAGGTTTTGGTGACACGTAAAGGTGCGGTATCTGCCCGCAAAGGCCAGATGGGGATCATTCCGGGTTCAATGGGCGCGAAAAGCTATATTGTCCGTGGCCTTGGAAACGAAGAAAGTTTCTGTTCATGCAGCCACGGAGCGGGGCGTGTAATGAGCCGTACTGAGGCGAAAAAACGTTTCACCGTAAGCGATCAAAAGCGTGCAACTGCACATGTGGAATGCCGTAAAGACAGTGATGTGATTGATGAGATACCAATGGCTTACAAAGATATTGATGCTGTGATGGAAGCTCAGTCATCGCTGGTGGAAATTGTGCATACCCTGCGTCAGGTGGTTTGCGTAAAAGGATAAAAATAGTCATAGGAAAATGGAAATCATGGAGAGGAAAACAACCGCGGTCAGCCCTGCCATGCGCACCCGCGTCAAACAGGAATTGGCTGGCATAGAGAAAAGGTATGGCGTGCGGATACTGTACGCCTGTGAATCCGGCAGTCGTGGGTGGGGCTTTGCCTCACCCGACAGTGATTACGATGTGCGGTTCATTTATGTCCATCCCGTGGACTGGTATCTCACCATAGAAGCAGGGCGGGATGTGATCGAACTGCCGATCAGCGATGAGCTGGATATCTGCGGGTGGGAACTGCGTAAGACACTAAAGTTACTGAAACAGGCGAATCCAACGTTAATGGAATGGTTGGATTCGCCGATTATTTATCAGGCAGATCCGGCCGCTACCAGTGGATTGAAAACGATGGTGCCGCATTTCTTTTCGGATATCAAAGCGCACTATCACTACCTTTCGATGGCGAAGAAAAACTTTCGGGGTTATCTGCAAGGTGAAAAAATTCGGCTAAAAAAATACTTTTACGTATTGTGTCCATTGCTTGCTGTGCGCTGGATCGAAATGGGTAAAGGAGTACCACCGATTGATTTTGAAACGCTGGTGGCAGGTACAGTCAATGATCCTCAATTGAAAGCGGAAATTGAGGATCTATTGCGGAGCAAGAGATTAGCGAATGAGGCAGAATATGGCCCGCGTAAGCTGAGGGTTCACGCCTTTATTGAATCAGAACTTAATGAAATATTGTCTCGTTGCGAACTCAAGGATAAGCGTGAACGCAGTCATATATTGCTGGATGATTATTTAAGGCGTTGGGTGATGAAGCGCGTATAAAGAGACACCTTCAAACAAGGGTTCTGTTTCTTCGATGCATCGATAAATGGTTGTAGGGTGAACATTGAACGTTCTGGCAATGCTGCTGATGGACTGTCTATACTTTAGAAGTTCGTGGACGAGATCCTTCTGGTCTGGTCTGAGTTTGGATGGTCTACCGAATGCAACACCACGCTTTTTGGCATCAAGCCGACCATCTTGTGTTCTTTGACGGATCACGGTTTACGCATATGTCGATGTGACGGACGATACCCGCTTGGGCCTGAAATCGATCGCAATATTGTTTGGTCGAAGCGGTCAAGCCTACATTGGGCTTGTTCTATGCCCTCGCCGCCGCGTCGTGGGCGGTCGTGGGCTGGCTGCTAGGTATGTCGATTCCCTACTCTGTCGATTATCGCGACCCATCTGGTTTGGCAGGCGTGGTGCGTTGACCTCGAAAGACCGGAGCTGAATTTCTGGCTCTTCCTGTCGAATATCCTGACCAGTGCGCTTCTGCTTCTGGCAAGTGCAGCCTTCGCAGGAACGTGGTTTTAGTTACGAGATGTGTCGCGGGGTTTTGGGATTTTCGCGACCGGGAACGCTCATTGTGATGGCCGCAAAAACCGGCTGACCATTGTGGTTATGAGTTTCCGGCTTTCGTCGAAGTTGATATCGGAGGTCATCAGCGGCAGCATAGGTGCCGCGTCGAGAATAGCCACCAGCACGGCGCTTGTGTGCTGCGGATCAAGCTCGGGATCGACTTCTCCACGTGACTGTCCTGCCTTTAGTGTTGCCGACAGTAGCTCCCGCACTCCATCGGTGTTTTCTTTCAGGATGGCGCGGATTCTTTCGTTCCGCCCGGCTTCGGCCAGTAGCTCGAACAGAATGCGACAATGGGAGAGATCGTCCCACCCCTTCATGCTCCACAGTTCCGATAGCAGCACGGTTGCGGTTTGCTCACCTTCCGCATGGCTGCTGAAATGGGCGTGGAGCTGCGACAGGTAGTCGTTGGCCATCTGCTCGATGATCGTGTCCTTGCTCGGAAAGTAGTGATAGAGGTGGCCAGGACTCATGGCCGCCTCCTTGCAAATCATTGAGATTGACGCGCCTTGCAGCCCGTTTCGCAGGAAGCAGCGGTGCGCCGCCGCAAGAATTTCCTGCCGTTTGCCTTCGTGCTGTTCGGGATCGCGTTTGCGAACCATGGGGGCCTCCTTTAAAATAGTATGATCACTCTATTATAGATTGACTTTGACATAATATAATAACTAGAATGATCGTTCAATCTATAGCGGAATCGCCGATGGGTCCAGCGAAATGCTGCCACGGCCGAACCGCTTTCGTCGAAGGTGCGAGGTGTCATGAACAAATCACTGTCAGTCATATCATTAATCCTGGCCTGGATTCTGGCCGCGTTCTTCCTGTTTGGTGCTTACGGAAACACGTTCATCTCCGAAGAGAACGCGGCGGCCTATGCCGCTTGGGGCTATCCCGACTGGTTCCATTACATCACTGCCATCCTCGAACTGGCTACCGCGCTCCTGCTGATACGCGCCGTATCGCGACCGTTCGGAGCAGGGTTGGGCGCGCTGGTGATGGCCGCTGCGTCCCTCACGACACTGGTGAACGCTGACTACGGCCACGCAGTCGTCCCAAGCGTCGTTCTGTTGGTCTCCCTCGTGGTGCTGGGTCTGTCCCTCCGTGTGCGGCACGCATCCATCTGAAATCCTACCCGTTCGGAGAAGTTATCAATGAACCACACACCTACGTCGGCTGGCCCGGCCTATCCTGACAACACGGCTTTGGCCCATCTCGACGGCTGGTCCGATCTGTTGTCCGGCCGCTATCTCGCCATCGTTGCCGTCATGGCAAGTGGCGTCCTGCTCTACGCGATGAACCTCTATTTCACCGCTGCGCTCATGCCTTCCATCGTCGGGGATATCGGCGGCCAGCAATATTACGCCTGGGTGACGACGGCCTTCGTCATCTCAGCCATCGTCGCGTCCCTGTTCGTCAGCCGTATCCTCGAATGGAAAGGCCCCGGCCTCGCCTATGTGACGGCCTTCGTCGTCTTCGCACTCGGAGCGGCAGCTAACGCCGCGAGTCCGACGATGGAACTGTTGATCGTCGGCCGTGTGGTTCAGGGTCTCGGTGGCGGGTTGCTGGCCGGTCTCGGCTATGCCGTGATCCGCGCTGCACTCCCCGAACGCCATTGGGCGCGAGCAACCGGCATCGTCTCGGCCATGTGGGGCCTTGGCACCCTGTTCGGGCCGGTGCTCGGGGGGATCTTTGCCGAACTCGGCCTCTGGAGATGGTCCTACGGGGTGCTCGCTGTGGTCTCGCTACTGTTCGGGATCATCGCGCGCCGTGCGTTTTCCCGCATGGTCGGCTCCGAGCATCGCTCGCCCGTTCCCGTCGCCTCCCTCATTCCACTTGTTCTAGCGACGATCGCTATCAGCCTCAGCGCCATCGTGCCCATCGGCTGGCCGACGCTGGCAGCGGTCGGAATCGGTCTTGTCCTACTCTGGCTGTTCGTCATCGTTGAGCGGCGGTCGCAAAACACAATCCTGCCGCGCATCACTTACCGGCGCGGCAATGCGCTGAAATGGGTCTATTTGACGGTCGCTGCCTTGAGCGCGGGTGTGATGGTGGAGAATTTCATCCCGCTTTTCGGGCAGCAACTGGCCGGCCTGAGTCCGTTGATTGCCGGCCTGCTCGGCGCGGTGCTGTCGCTGGCTTGGGTCATCGCGCAACTGTTCATCGTCTCGGTTAAGAACGAAAGCGGTCGCCGGCGCGCCATTCGTCTCGGCCCCCTTCTGCTGACGGCAGGATTGATCGCCTATGGTTTTCTACAGGCCGAGGGTGCAACGTTGTCAATGGTTGTCATTTGGGCCGCCGTCCTCGCGCTCGCGGGCGTCGGGATAGGTCTCGCGTGGCCTCTGCTTGGTGTCGCCGCGATGAGCAGCACCAGCGATCCCGCCGAGGGCGGCAAGGCGGCTGCTGCGATCACCATCACTCAGCTTATCGCCTTTTCGATCACGTCCGCGCTCGCTGGCACGCTGATGACTGCAGGCGGGGAATCCGTCGCGGATTCGGCGCGCTATGTCACACTCGGAATCACGCTCCTGACCCTGTTCGGCATCTTCGCTGCCGGCATTGCCACGAGACGGTAGTCGCAGCTTGGCTATCGCCAGTGATGTGTAACCCCTAGGAAGCACGGTAAACGCTTGAACCCTGCGCTGATCGTGTTGCGTAATGTTCCAAATGCTCTGGTGCGGGTGAAATTACTGCAAAATAAAGTGGGACCACGGTCCCACTGATGCACTCTGGTTAGAACAGGTCAGAATGGGTTCCTGTTTGTTCGAATCTCAGAAGAGCATTAGTCATTTTGTAAATAAGAATCCAGTCAGGTTCTATGTGAGCATCCCGATACCCCTTGTAATTTCCTTGTAGAGAGTGATCTTTGTATACATCTGGAGAGGTAGCTCATCGTTAATTAACAATTTCATCAACTTTTTCAGCTTGCCTATATCCTTATGGCGCTTCTGAGCCAATTTCACATTCCTCTGAAACTGGCCTGAATATTCAATCTCCCGTTGTTTCATGGTCTATCAGATACCTAGTTTATCAAATAGATCATCAGCATCTTTCGTTTTATGAACATCAACGCCTTTCTCACTGTTAGTGATGGTTTTAGCTGTCAGTTCGTTTGGGATATGCATATCGAAGGGTAAAGTTTTTTCCTTGGCGACTTTGGTCAGAGTGATACGCATCAGGTCGGATATAGTTAAACCCATGCCAGCAAGTACTTTAGTAGCTTCATTTTTTTAGTGTCCCACTTACACGAGCACAAACAACAGCATTTGCAGTCATGTTAAACCTCCTATGTTGGTTAATAATCAGGCTGTAGCCCAAGCTGGGCTGCATGATCAAGTGTGGGGCAGAGAATCGTGGGCGTTCTACGGGTTTTGGCTGCTTTGTCGGTTCCTCGTCCTCATCATCTTGGATAATGATATTTGGAGAATTATTTACCCGTTGATATCTGCAAGCTAAAAAAATACTTTTACGTATTACGCCCATTGCTTGCTGTACGCTGGATCGAGATGAGTAAGGGTGTCCTGCCGATTGATTTTGAAACGCTGGTGGCAGGTACAGTTGATGATCCTCAATTGAAAGCGGAAATTGGTGATCTACTGCGGATCAAACAATCAGCGAATGAGGCAAAATATGGCCTGCGTAAACCGAGAGTTTACGCCTTTAAACAAGAGAATTCAGATTCATAGGTAAAAAATGGCTCAATTCGATACCAAAATAAGCAAATTTTTAAGTTATGTGTTGCGTCATCAACCTGAATCTATTGGCTTAACGCTAGATAGTGAAGGGTGGGCAGATATCGGCGAACTGATTAAATGTGCGGAGAAGCACGGTAAGCGCTTGAACCATGCGCTGATCGCAACGATCGTCGAGACCAATGATAAAAAGCGATTTGCCATTTCAGACGATCAAAAACGAATCAGAGCGGTACAGGGGCATTCAAGCCAAAAGGTCGATATCAGTTACCAAGCGCAAGTCCCGCCGGCGGTTTTGTATCACGGTACAGCCACCCGTTTTCTGGATTCGATTTTCCAGCAGGGATTGGTGGCAGGTTCGCGCCATTACGTGCATTTATCGGCAGATGAAGCCACAGCCATTAAAGTCGGGCAGCGTCATGGCAAGCCGGGTATCCTTAAAATTAACGCCCAGTTAATGTATGAACAGGGCTTTAAATTCCATCAGGCAGATAATGGCGTTTGGTTGACAAAATCGGTGCCGGTCAAATATATAAGCTTCAATTAGATTCTTATTTTCGGAGATTACCATGTTGGTTACTGATGCTCTGCTGGCATTCATCGTTGCCGCTATATTACTCACATTAACTCCGGGTTTGGACACGGCTCTGGTTTTAAGGACAGCGACCGTTGAGGGCGGCAAAAAAGCCCTGCACGCTGCTTTAGGTATTAATGCAGGATGTTTTATTTGGGGCGCGATGGTGGCATTTGGCCTTGGCACATTAATTGCCGTCTCCGAACTGGCATTTAATATCCTGAAATGGTGTGGTGCGCTTTACTTATGTTGGCTGGGTATTCAGATGATTTTGCGTCCCAGCCAGAGCCTTGCGGGAGAAACCGCTTCCTCCCCTGTTAAAACGCAGAACTGGTTTATCAGAGGTATGCTGGGCAATGTGCTCAACCCGAAAATGGGCGTATTTTACGTCTCCTTCCTGCCCCAGTTTATTCCTCAAGGACATTCACCCGTATTATGGATATTTGGCTTAGTGAGCATTCACGTATTACTCGGCACGATATGGTCATTATTGCTGATATATGCCACCCGCCCGCTTTCCCATCTATTACGTCGTGAAAATGTCATTAAATGGATGAACCGCGCGACAGGGGGATTATTTCTGTTTTTTGCGTTTAAGTTGGTGTTGAGCCGGTGATAACATCTGAAATCTCAATTGACGTATATTTTTTGTTTCTATGGGTGGCATTCATCGTTGCCGCTCTTTTATTTATGATGATTCCAGGTATACGGTATTGGTTTTAAGCATGGCGGCCTGTATGTTGGAGATTGTGATAATTGGATAAGCGAATTGTCGGGGCAGCTCCAGCAGTTCGGGAATCTCTACAGGCAGAACAGGCGCTGAAACTCCAATTACAGGCAGAGGCATTAGCCCGACCAGAGCCTGCACAAATACGGAAGAGATCAGGCCCTGGCTATGGGCCAAGTATGTAGGGTTTAACCTAACTTATTCAGTAATGGCAGGTAATAGACTTTGGGTTTTCAAGGATGAAACACCCCATAAATTAACGTCTTGTAAATGCTTTTTTTAATGATATTTTGGAAAAATTATTTTTATCTAAGGAGTTAAAATGACTGAATTAAGAGAAATGACAACTGCTGAGTTTGAATTATTCCGTTTACTTTTTATAAATGAGCATGCATTAGACTTAGCTTCAACACGAGGTTATCCGGCAGACGTATCACTTAAAAAAGCCTCTCAGTTGATTGATGTAACCCAATCCCAAGCAACAGAGAAAGTGATAAACAAATTCTGGTGCATTGTGAAATCAGATCATGAGCGGCCAGTGATTGGTTATCTATGGATAGAACTTCAAGAGCAAGCTGCGTGGGTTTGCGATTTTCACTTATTACCCGAGTGGCGTCGTAAGGGATTAGGTAAGGCGGCTCTGGATAAAATGAAAAGTAATCTCATGTCTATGGGCATCACAGAGGTAGGGTTGAGAGTCGCTCCCAATAATCCAGTTGCTAAAGTACTATACGAAAAAAGTGGTTTTCATATCACTGGGTTTAATATGTCTAAAACTCTAAGTTAAAGCCGCCTGAGTAGGCGATTTTAACTTTTTTAAGCACGGCCGCCCTGAATTACACTCAGGCCATTGGTAAGCGCTTTTTTATGATTATTTACCGTACCTTTCCAGCCGAACTGAGGGTTTAAACGGTAACTGTGACTACGTCCGATTTTGGGTCCTTGTAATATCACATCAAGTTCGATGAGCGCCTTTACTGTTCCGTTGCTCCTGAAACTCCTACCTCCCAAAATCGGGTCAGCTATTTGCTCCACAACTCCAGCCATCGAGTGCAGCCGACTCCTGACATTTCGTGCAATCGTCTTCTGAAAATGACACTCAATACCTGGTCGAGTAGCCTGTGGGTGAGATCCTCTCGGGCTACTCGACCAGTTGGTTGGCGGTTGGCTATTTTGATTACTGGTAGCTCTATGCACTTTTAGCTATAATAGCTATTCAAGCCATTTTAGACGGTAGGTGATGTATGGAAATTATTCCCGCACAACTAGCTAAGAACCAGTTTGGTGATCTGCTTATGAAAGTTCAGCGTGAGCCTGTGGAAATTAGTAAGCATGGTAAGCGTGTGGCCGTGGTTATCTCTCCTGAAGAGTATGATCAGTTCGTACAGCTCAAGTTACAGAATTTAAAAGCCGTTCTGGCTGAATCTATTGCACAAGCTGATCGTGGCGAATTGCATAGTATTGATGATGTATTTGCCACGTTGACGGTTGATGAACTTGAGGGTAAGGCTTAGGGATGAGTGTCCGGTTTACTAAGAAGGCCAGAGAGCATATTCGTGCAGTAAAGCTCTATTCTATGCGCCGATGGGGGGTGAGTGTCGCGGAAGCTTATGCAACTTCGTTGCGTGTGACTATGACGGAAATTCTTGATCGTCACCCATCCCCCGGTCGTGATCGCAGTGAGGATCTTTATTTTGGTGTGCTAAGTTTCCCCGTAGAGAGCCACATTATTTACTACCGGGAAGTCCCGACTGGTATTGAAGTGTTGGCGGTGTTGCATCAGACGCAAGATCTACATAACCATCTATA
>NZ_JAQRFO010000034.1:0-50692 GCF_028598775.1 Xenorhabdus aichiensis | reverse complement strand
CCAAGAACCGTCCCTGGCGGCACAATCAATCCACAACCCAGAGGCGCAGGCGCTGGGGCTGACATCACGCCATCTGGCGTATGTGATCTATACCTCAGGCTCGACCGGTCAGCCCAAGGGAGTGGCGATCGCCCACCGCAATACGGTGAATTTCCTCACCTGGGCGCAACGGACTTTCAGCCCGGAGGAATTGGCACATACTCTTTTTGCCACCTCGCTTAATTTTGATTTGGCGGTGTACGAATGCTTTGTGCCGCTGCTTTCTGGCAGTACAGTTCACCTCGTCCCTGATGCGCTGTCGCTGATGACCGCAGCACAACCAGTCAGCCTGATCAACACGGTGCCATCAGCCATCGCGCACTTGATTGAAGCCAAGGCGGTTCCCATGACCGCCCGGACGGTCAATTTGGCCGGTGAAGCATTAAAACCCCACGTCATTGAGCATTTGTTTGCCGATACATCCGTACAGGATGTATGCAATCTTTATGGTCCCTCTGAGACGACAACTTATTCAACCTGGATACGGATGAACCGGGCGGAGGGCTTTGCCAGTCATATCGGCCGCCCGATCGCCAATACCCGGATCTATATTCTCGATGCCTACGGTCAGCCCGTTCCGCTCGGTGTGACCGGCGAAATCCATATCGCTGGCGCTGGTGTTGCCCGTGGCTACCTGAACCGCCCCGAACTGACGGCCGAGCGTTTCCTTGCCGATCCGTTCTCCGCCGATCCGGATGCTCGTATGTACAAGACCGGCGACCTCGGCCGCTGGCGTCCCGACGGCAATATCGAATATCTCGGCCGCAATGACTTTCAGGTCAAACTGCGTGGCTTCCGCATTGAGCTTGGCGAGATAGAGACCCAACTGATGCAATGTCGCGGTGTGCGCGAAGCGGTGGTACTGGCGCGTGAAGACGAGCCGGGCCAGAAACGTCTGGTCGCCTATCTGCGGCCTCTGGACGGCGTTGAGCTGGTTCCCGCTGAACTGCGTCAACAGCTTGCCCAGCGCCTCGCCGAGTATATGCTGCCCAGCGCCTTTATGACGCTCGACGCCTTCCCGCTCACCCCCAACGGCAAACTCGACCGTCAGGCGCTCCCTGCCCCCGACCTGTCTGCTGTGGTCGCTCGCGGCTATGAAACTCCGGTCGGTGAGGTGGAAATCGCTCTGGCACAAATCTGGCAAGATCTGTTGCGGCTGGAGCAAGTCGGCCGTCACGACCACTTCTTTGAACTCGGCGGCCACTCGCTGATGATCGTCAATCTGATCGAACGGCTGCATGGACTTGGTTGGCGGCTCGACGTCCGCAGCGTATTTGCCACCCCCGCTCTCACTGAGATGGCGCAGGCTATTCAGGGTGACACCAACGCCTTCGTCGTGCCGCCTAACCGTATCCCCGAAGACTGTACCGCCCTCATCCCCGACATGCTATCGCTCATCTCACTGTCCCAGGATGAGATTAATGCTATCGTCGACACCATCCCCGGCGGAGCAAGCAATGTGCAAGATATCTATCCGCTAGCACCGTTGCAGGAAGGTATCCTGTTCCATCATCTGCTACAGGCACAAGGTGATGCCTATCTGTTGCAGAGCCTGCTCGCCTTTGACAGCCACGAGCGTCTTGATACTTTCCTGTCCGCGCTGCAACAAGTTATCGACCGCCACGATATCCTGCGTACCGCCGCCTGCTGGCAGGGATTGGCGCAACCGGTTCAGGTGGTCTGGCGTCAGGCGCCGCTGTGTGTCAATCGCTTTACTCCAACCACAGCGGACGATGTCCCGGCTCAGTTATTGGCTCACACCGATCCACGCCAACACCGTCTCGACCTGAGCCGTGCGCCGCTGTTCGCTGGCGACATCGCCCATGATCCGGCACAGGATGAATGGCTGCTGGCTCTGCGTTTCCACCATCTGGTCAGCGACCATATGACACTGGAGCTGATTTTCGCTGAGATTGCCCAAATACTACAATGGCAGGCAGAGACACTCCCCACAGCACTGCCTTACCGCAACTTTATCGCCCAGACTCTGAATGTGCCGGCCGCAGTGCATGAGTCCTATTTCCGCGCCCAGCTTGCCGACGTCGACACACCGACGGCACCGTTCGGCGTGCTCAAGGTGCCGGGCGATAACGAGCCTGTCACCGAAGCCCGTCTCCCGATCACACCCGCTCTGGCAGAAGCTATCCGCGCTCAGGCTCGTCGTCTGGGAGTCAGTCCGGGCGTACTGTTCCATGTGGCCTGGGCTCAGGTACTGGCACAAACCAGCGGCCATAATGATGTGGTCTTTGGCTCTGTGCTGCTGGGTCGCCTGTTAGGGGTCGCTGGCGCTGATCGTATACTGGGGATGTTTATCAATACCCTGCCAGTACGAGTCTCTCTGGTCGGCCGCAGTGTGCAGGAAGTGGTGCAGGCCACCTACCGCGATTTGATGACGCTGCTGGAGCACGAGCAGGCACCGTTGGCGCTGGCACAACGCTGTAGTGGCGTGCCGCAATCAATGCCGCTGTTCAGTGCCCTGCTTAATTACCGTCATAGCCAAACCAGCGAGGCAGACGCGGTTAACACGATTTGGACAGGTATACGCGTGATCGCCGTTGAGGAACAGAGCAACTATCCGCTCACCCTGTCGGTGGATGATCTGGGAGCCGGTTTCCACCTGACCGCTCAGGCCGTAGTCGGGATCGATCCGGTTCGCGTAACCGCCTATCTGGTTACTGCCATCAGCGGTCTGGTCGATGCCCTGGTTCGCGACCCGCAACGATTGATTCAGGATGTACCGATCCTACCGTCCTCGGAGCGGCAACAATTGTTGATGGATTTCAACGCGACTCAGGCGGACTTCCCGCAGGACGCCCTGATCCACCAACTGTTCGAGGCTCAGGTAGCACACAACCCCGACGCCACTGCCGTAGTGTACGAGGATCAGACACTCAGCTATGGCGAACTAAACCGCCGCGCCAATCGGCTGGCCCATCATCTGATCGGGCTGGGCGTGCGTCCGGACGATCGGGTGGCGATTTGTGTCGAACGCAGCCCGGAGCTGGTGGTCGGTCTGCTGGGTATCCTCAAGGCGGGCGGCGCCTATGTACCACTCGATCCGGCCTATCCGGCCGAGCGGTTGGCCTATATGCTTGATGACGCGGCACCGGTAGTTTTACTCACCCAAACGACACTGGCTAACACGCTGACCAGCCCCATATCTACGCCCGTACCCACAATCGTACTCGATGCCCAAGAACCGGCTATGGCAGCGCAGCCAGACTACAATCCGGACGCTCAGGCGCTCGGTCTGACGTCACGTCATCTGGCGTATGTCATCTATACCTCCGGCTCGACCGGTTTACCCAAAGGGGTGATGGTCGAGCATCACGGACTGAGCAATCTGATCGCCACTCAGCAAGGCATCCTGGCGATCAAACCCGATAGCCGTATCCTGCAATTTGCCTCAAACAGCTTCGACGCCGGCATCTGGGAATGCTGCATGGCACTTCTAGCTGGCGCCTGCCTCCATCTTGCCCAGCGTATCCATCTCCTGCCTGGTGCTGCCCTGCTGAATACGCTAGAAACCCATGCCATTACCCATGTGCTGCTGTCACCAACAGCGTTGGCGGCACTGGATACAGTCCCGGTGACACTGCAAACTCTGATCGTAGGCGGTGAGGCCTGCTCACCCTCACTGGTCAAACGCTGGGCTGAGGGTCGGCGTATGGTTAATGCCTATGGACCCACTGAAAGTACGGTTTGCGCAGCCATTTATCTGTGCGATAGCCAGGAAGAAGGAGCACCGCCCATCGGCCGCCCGATCGCCAACACCCAGATTTATATTCTGGATACCCAAGGACAACCTGTTCCTCTCGGCGTGGCCGGCGAAATCCATATCGCGGGTGCCGGTATTGCCCGTGGCTACCTGAACCGCCCCGAACTGACCGCCGAACGTTTCCTTGCCGATCCGTTCTCCTCAGCCCCGGACGCCCGTATGTACAAGACCGGCGATCTCGGCCGCTGGCGCCCCGACGGCAACATCGAATATCTCGGCCGCAATGACTTTCAGGTCAAACTGCGCGGCTTCCGTATCGAGCTCGGCGAAATTGAAGCTCAATTGGTGCAATGCCCCGGTGTACGCGAAGCCGTGGTGCTGACCCGCGAAGACGAGCCGGGCCACAAGCGCCTGGTTGCCTATCTGCTGCCCCAGTCTGGTGTTAAGCTGGTGCCAGCCGAGCTGCGCCAGCAGCTTGCCCAACATCTTGCCGAGTACATGCTGCCCAGTGCTTTTATGACGCTCGACGCCTTCCCGCTCACCCCCAACGGCAAACTCGATCGTCAGGCGCTCCCCGCCCCTGATCCGTCCGCGATAGTGGCACGCGGCTATGAAGCCCCGGTCGGTAAAGTAGAAATCACACTGGCTCAGATCTGGCAAGACCTGCTGAGGCTGGAACGGGTCGGCCGTCACGACCACTTCTTTGAACTCGGCGGCCATTCGTTGCTTGCCGTCCAGCTCGTGGCACGCGTGCGTCAGGATCTGGCGCGGGAGTTGCCACTACAACAGATTTTCGCCCAACCCCTGCTGGCAGAGCTAGCCCAAACGCTGACCGGCACGTCGGCAACCACTCAGGTCTCTATCCCCGCCGCCGATCACAACCGACCGCTACCATTGTCTTTCGCCCAGCAACGGCTGTGGTTCCTTAGTCAGCTCGATCCCGCCGCCAGCCTGGCCTACCATATCCCGGTAGCGCTGCGTCTCACCGGCCAGCTTGACCGCCACGCCCTGCTCACCGCACTCGATCGCTTGGTCGCCCGGCAGGAAAGCCTGCGCACCCGCGTTGTCCTAGTCGAAGGACAGCCCTGTCAGCACATCGATCCCGCCGATATCGGCTTTACCCTGTCCTATCAGGACCTGCGCCCACTGGAACCACTGGCGCACACCCATCGTGTAGCCGAACTCGCCACCCTTGAAGCTCAGACGCCTTTCGACTTTACCCAAGGGCCACTGATCCGCGGTCAATTGCTGCAACTGGCGGACGAGGAGCATGTGTTACTGCTCACTCAGCATCACATCATGGCTGACGGCTGGTCCATCAGTGTGCTGGTGCACGAACTGGGCACCCTCTACCGCGCTATCCTCGGTGGTCATAGCGATCTGTTGCCGCCGCTGCCCATTCAGTACGCCGATTATGCGGTCTGGCAACGCGACTGGCTGCAAGGAACTGTTCTTACTGAGCAGCGCGATTTCTGGTGCGCCCAGCTCCAGAACGCCCCGACCTTTTTGGAACTCCCCACCGATCGGCCGCGCCCGTCGGTGCAAACCTATGCCGGCGATCGGGTTCCCTTCCAGCTTGATGCGACCTTGCTGGCATCGCTCAAGGGGCTCGGACAGCGCCATAACACGACCTTGTTTATGACCGTACTGACCGCCTGGAGCATCGTTCTCACCCGGCTCAGTGGTCAGGATGACATTGTCATCGGCACTCCGGTCGCCAACCGCCCGCACCGTGAACTTGAGAACCTGATCGGCTTCTTTGTCAATACTCTGGCCTTGCGCGTCACGCCGGGTAATGCCCCTCGTGTGGCCGATTTGCTCGCGCAGGTTCGTGAGCGTGCGCTCGCCGCCTATGCCCATCAGGATCTGCCCTTCGAGCAGGTGGTGGAAGCATTGCAGCCCGATCGCAGCCTGAGCTACAGCCCCGTCTTTCAGGTGATGCTGACCTTAAACAACACCCCAGCCCAAGATCTGACATTGCCCGGTCTACAACTCACGCCTCTTGAACAGGTGCGCCATAGCGCCCACTTCGACCTGACGTTATCGCTGACCGAAACCGAGGCGGGTCTGGTCGGTGATCTGGAATATGCCGCCGACCTGTTCGACTCCGCAACCGTTGAACGCATGGTCGGTTATCTGGAAAACGTGCTGAAGGCGATGGCGGCCGATGCGACACAAACTATTGTGGATCTGCCGATACTGCCGGCATCGGAGCGGCAACAATTGCTGACCGGCTTCAATGCCCTCCGAGTAGACTTCCCGCAGAACACCTTGATCCATCAGCGGTTCGAGGCTCAGGCGGCACATTCTCCCGATGCCACCGCCGTGGTGTTTGAGGATCAGACGCTCAGCTATGGTGAACTGAACCGCCGCGCCAATCGTCTCGCCCATCATCTGATTACGCTAGATGTGCGTCCGGATGATCGGGTGGCAATTTGTGTCGAGCGCAGCCTGGAGCTGGTGGTCGGTTTGCTCGCGATCCTCAAGGCCGGTGGCGCCTACGTGCCGCTCGACCCGACTTACCCGGCCGAACGGCTGGCGTATATGCTTGATGATGCCGCACCCGTGGTGTTGCTGACCCAGACGACGTGGGTTGACACGCTGACCCGCTCCGTCTCTACGCCCGTACCCACAATCGTACTCGATGCCCAAGAGACGTCCCTGACGGCGCAACCGGATCATAATCCGGATACGCCGACGCTGGGGCTGACGTCACGCCACCTGGCGTATGTGATCTACACCTCGGGCTCCACCGGACTACCCAAGGGGGTGATGGTCGAGCACGCCCATGTCACCCGCCTGTTAGCCGCCACCCAAGAACGTTTCCAGTTTGATGGCAATGATGTGTGGACCCTATTCCATTCCTTTGCTTTCGATTTCTCGGTGTGGGAACTTTGGGGTGCCTTGTCTCATGGCGGCCGGCTGATCGTCGTACCGACTGACTGTCTCCATTCACCGCAGGCGTTCTATGCGCTGCTGTGCCGTGAGCAAGTCACCGTACTGAATCAAACGCCCAGTGCTTTTCGTCAGTTGATTTCTGCCCAGGATGCCACACCGCATTCCCTGCGCTGCATCATCTTTGGGGGGGAAGCGTTGGAGTTGCATACACTTGCCCCGTGGGTCACCCGTAACCCCACCCGACAGACCCGTCTGGTCAATATGTACGGCATCACCGAGATCACCGTGCATGCCACCTATCGTGAACTCACGGAATCCGACATCACTCTGGGACGCGGCAGCTTGATCGGCCAGCCGCTACCCGATTTGCGGGCATATATCCTTGATGCCCACGGTCAGCTTGTTCCTCTCGGTGTCACTGGCGAAATCCATATCGCCGGTGCCGGCGTGGCCCGTGGCTACCTGAACCGGCCTGAACTGACCGCGGAGCGCTTCCTTGCCGATCCGTTCTCCTTCGATCCGGACGCCCGTATGTACAAGACCGGTGACCTCGGCCGCTGGCGTTCCGACGGCCATCTCGACTATCTCGGCCGCAATGACTTTCAGGTCAAACTGCGCGGCTTCCGCATTGAGCTCGGCGAGATTGAGTCTCGATTGGTGCAATGTCACGGCGTGCGCGAAGCGGTGGTGCTGGCACGCGAAGACGAGCCGGGCCAGAAACGTCTGGTCGCCTATTTGCGGCCTCAGGACGGCGTTGAACTGGTTCCGGCTGAACTGCGTCAGCAACTCGCCCAGCACCTTGCCGAATATATGCTGCCCAGCGCCTTTGTGACGCTCGACGCTTTCCCGCTCACCCCCAACGGCAAACTCGACCGTCAGGCGCTTCCTGTCCCCGACGCGTCCGCCGTAGTGGTGCGCGGCTATGAAGCCCCGGTCGGTGAGGTGGAGACCGCTCTGGCACGAATCTGGCAAAACCTGTTGGGACTGGAACGGGTCGGCCGCCACGACCATTTCTTTGAACTGGGTGGTCATTCGCTGATGATCGTCAGCCTGATCGAAGAGCTGCGCGGCCTTGGTTGGCGGCTTGAGGTTCGCAGCGTGTTCGCCGCGCCCGTCCTCGCCGAAATGGTACAAACCCTCCAGAGTGACACCGACGCTTTCGTGGTGCCACCCAATCGCATCCCCGAAGGCTGCACCGTCCTCACGCCCGATATGCTGCCCCTAGTCTCGCTGTCCCAGGCTGAAATTGATGCCATCGCCGACGTGATCCCCGGCGGAGTGGCCAATGTGCAGGATATCTATCCACTGGCACCACTACAGGAAGGCATCCTGTTCCATCACCTGCTACAGACACAAGGTGATGCCTATCTGCTACAGAGCCTGCTCGCCTTTGACAGCCGAGAACGTCTTGATACTTTTCTGGACGCTTTACAGCAGGTCATCGACCGCCACGATATCCTGCGCACCGCCGCCTATTGGCAGGGATTGGTGCAGCCGGTTCAAGTGGTCTGGCGTCAGGCGCTGCTGTGTATCAATCACTTCACCCCAGACACGGCAGACGGCGTTCCAGCCCAGCTACGGACTCACACTGATCCACGTCGACATCGCCTCGACCTGAGCCGTGCGCCGCTGTTCGCCGCCGACATCGCCCACGATCCGGCCCAAGATGAATGGCTGCTCGCTCTGCGTTTCCACCATCTGGTCAGCGATCATATGACGCTGGAGCTGATTTTTGCTGAAATTGCCCTGCTGTTACAGGGACATGCCGAAAGGCTGCCTACGGTACTGCCCTACCGCAACTTTATCGCCCAAACCCTGAGCATACCGGCTGCAGTTCATGAGGCTTACTTCCGCGATCAACTCGCCGACGTCGACGAACCGACGGTGCCGTTCGGTGTACTCAAAGTACAGGCTGACGGCGAACTCGTCACCGAAGCCCGTCTTCCACTTATACCTGCTTTGGCGGAGGCTATCCGCGCTCAGGCTCGCCGTCTGGGGGTCAGTCCGGGCGTACTGTTCCATGTGGCCTGGGCTCAGGTACTGGCGCAGACCAGCGGCCGCGATGATGTGGTCTTTGGCTCCGTGCTGCTGGGTCGTCTGCAAGGGGGTGCAGGTGCTGACCGAATACTGGGTATGTTTATCAATACTCTGCCAGTGCGGGTTTCTTTGGCCGACCACAGCGTGCAGGCCGTAGTACAGGCGACCTACCGCGGTCTGACCATGCTATTGGAGCACGAGCAGGCACCGTTGGCGCTAGCTCAACGCTGTAGCGGCATGGCGCAGTCGATACCGCTGTTCAGTACCTTGCTCAATTACCGTCATAATCAGGCCGGCAAGGCAGATACAGCTGAGACGACCTGGGCAGGTATGCGCATTTTAACAACAGAGGAGCGAACCAACTATCCGGTCACCCTGTCAGTCGATGATCTGGGAACTGGTTTCCATCTGACCGCTCAAACTGTGACGGGGATCGACCCGACCCGCGTCACCGCTTATCTGGCTACGGCAATCAGTGGCTTGGTCGATGCTTTGACCCACCATCCGCAACAGTTGATTCGAGATGTGCCGATCCTGCCGCCAGCAGAGCGGCAACAACTGCTGGTGAACTTCAACGCCACCCAGGCGCACTTCCCACAGAACGCCCTGATCCACCAACTGTTCGAGTCTCAGGTGGCATACAAACCCGATGCCACCGCTGTGGTGTTTGAGGATCAGGTACTGAGCTATGGCGAGCTGAACTGCCGCGCCAACCAACTGGCTCATCATCTGATCGCGCTGGGTGTACGGCCGGACGATCGGGTGGCGATTTGTCTGGAACGCAGTCTGGAGCTGGTAGTCGGCTTACTCGCTATTCTTAAGGCAGGCGGCGCTTATGTCCCGCTCGATCCGGCTTATCCGGCCGAGCGGTTGGCCTATATGCTTGATGACGCGGCACCCGTGGTCTTGCTCACACAGACGGCATGGGTTGACACGCTGGTCAGCCCCGTGACTACGCCCGTACCTATAATAGTACTCGATGCTCAGGAACCGGCTGTGGCAGCACAACCCACCCACAACCCGGAGCCGCAGACACTAGGGCTGACGTCACGCCATCTGGCATATGTGATCTACACTTCAGGCTCCACCGGGTTGCCCAAAGGCGTCATGGTCGAACACCGGAATGTCCTTCGTCTCATCATCAATAATGGTTTTGCCGATATTGGCTCCGATGACTGCATTGCCCATTGTGCCAATATTGCCTTTGACGCATCAACGTGGGAAATCTGGTCTGCTCTGCTAAATGGCGGGCGTCTGTATGTGGTTTCACCCTCAGTGCTGCTCGATCCGGTACGTTTCTGCGATTCGCTGATCAAAGGGCAAGTCACCGCCCTTTGGCTAACGGCCGGCTTGTTCAACGAATATCTCAGCGATCTCGGCCCCCTGCTTGGGCAACTACGCTACCTGCTCATCGGCGGCGATGTACTCGACCCCAGGAAGATTCAACGTGCACAATTGGCTGAATCTCAGCCAGCACATCTCATCAACGGCTATGGTCCGACAGAAACCACGACGTTTGCCACAACCTATCACATTGCATCACCCGTCGATGTTGCTCACGCTATTCCCATCGGCCGTCCGATCGCCAATACCCGGATCTATATCCTTGATTGCCACAACCAGCCCGCCCCCCTCGGTGTGGCCGGCGAAATCTATATTGCCGGTGCCGGCGTCGCCCGTGGCTACCTGAACCGTCCCGAACTGACCGCCGAGCGCTTCGTTTCCAATCCGTTCTCCGCCGATCCAGACGCGCGCATGTATAAAACCGGCGACCTCGGCCGCTGGCTTTTCGATGGCAACATCGACTATCTCGGCCGCAATGACTATCAGGTTAAACTGCGTGGCTTCCGTATTGAGCCCGGTGAGGTAGAGGCTCGTCTTGTGCAATGTCACGGGGTGCGCGAAGCGGTGGTTCTGACCCGCGAAGACGAGCCGGGCCACAAGCGCCTGGTTGCCTATCTGCTGCCCCAAACCGGTGTTGAACTGGTTCCAGCCGAACTGCGTCAGCAACTTTCTCAACACCTCGCCGAATACATGTTGCCCAGCGCTTTTATGACGCTTGAGTCCTTCCCGCTGACCCCCAATGGTAAACTCGACCGTCAGGCACTCCCTGTCCCCGACTCGTCTGCCGTGGTGATACGCGGCTATGAGCCGCCACAGGGAAGAATAGAAACCGCTCTGACCCAGATCTGGCAAGACTTACTGGGGCTGGAGCAGGTCGGCCGTCATGACCACTTCTTTGAACTCGGCGGCCATTCTCTGCTTGCCGTCCAACTCGCCGCGCGTGTACGGCAAGATCTGGCGCGGGAATTGCCGCTACAACAACTCTTTGCCCAGCCCATCCTGACGGATCTGGCCCACGCACTCACCGGCGCTTCCGTGACGACTCAGGTCATCATCCCTGTGGCCGACCGCAGCCAGTTGCTTCCGCTATCCTTCGCCCAGCAACGGCTATGGTTCCTTGGGCAGCTCGATCCCGCTGCCAGCCAGGCCTACCATATTCCGGCAGCGCTGCGTCTTACTGGCTCACTCAACCACCACGCACTGACCACCGCACTCGATCACCTGGTTGCCCGGCAAGAGAGCCTGCGCACCCGCTTTATCCTGGTCGAGGGCCAACCCTGCCAGCACATTGATCCCGCCGATATCGGCTTTGCGCTATCCTGCCAGGATCTGCGCCCGTTAGACTCAGCGGTACGTAACAACCGTGTCACCGAGCTCGCCGCCCTTGAAGCGCAGACGCCCTTCGACTTTATCCGAGGCCCACTGATCCGCGGTCAACTACTGCAATTGACGGACGAAGAGCATGTGTTGCTGCTCACCCAACATCACATCATCGCTGACGGCTGGTCCATCGGTGTGTTAGTACACGAACTTGTCGCCCTCTACCGCGCTGCCCTCGACGGCCACAGCGATCCATTGCCGCCACTGCCCATTCAGTACGCCGATTATGCCGTCTGGCAGCGTGACGGGTTGCAGGGAGCAGTCCTTGCCGAGCAGCACGGCTTCTGGAGCAGCCAGCTTCAGGGCGCTCCAGCCTTGCTGACACTCCCCACCGACCGACCACGTCCCCCGGTGCAGAGCTATGTCGGTGGCCGAGTGCCTCTCCACCTTGAGACTACGTTGCTGGCATCACTTAAGGGGCTTGGACAGCGCCATAACACCACCTTGTTTATGACCGTATTGACCGCCTGGAGCATCGTTCTTGCCCGGCTCAGTGGTCAGGATGATATCGTTGTCGGCACCCCGGTCGCTAACCGCCAGCATCGCGAATTCGAGGGTTTGATCGGCTTCTTTGTCAATACCCTGGCCTTACGCGTCACGCCAGGTGACGTCACCAATGTGGCCGGGTTGCTCACGCAGGTTCGTGAGCGAGCACTCGCCGCCTATGCTCATCAGGATCTTCCCTTCGAGCAAGTGGTAGAAGCCTTGCAGCCCGACCGCAGTCTGAGCTACAGCCCGGTCTTCCAAGTCATGCTGGCCTTAAATAACACCCCGACCCAAGATTTGTCGTTGCCCGGCCTACAGCTCGCTCCCGTTGAACAGGTACGCTATGGCGCTCACTTTGACCTGATGCTATCGCTGACCGAAACTGAGGTCGGTTTGGTCGGTGATCTGGAATATGCCGCCGATCTGTTCGACCACGCGACCGTTGAGCGCATGGTCGGCTATGTGACTCATGTGCTGGCGGCGATGGCGGCTGACACGACACAAGCCATTGCCGGCCTGCCGATGCTGCCAACCTCGGAACGACAACAGCTGCTGGTGAACTTCAACGCCACCCAGGCGGACTTCCCGCAAGACACCCTGATCCACCAGCTATTCGAAGCTCAGGCGGCACACCACCCCACCGACACCGCCGTGGTGTGCGGGGATCAGGCGCTCAACTATGACGAACTGAACCGCCGCGCCAATAGGCTGGCTCATCATCTGATCAATCTGGGTGTACGCCCGGATGATCGGGTAGCAATTTGTGTCGAACGCAGCCTGGAGATGGTGGTCGGTTTGCTCGCTATCCTCAAGGCAGGCGGTGCCTATGTGCCGCTCGATCCGGCTTACCCGACCGAGCGGTTGGCGTATATGCTGGATGACGCGGCACCCGTGGTATTGCTCACCCAGATGGCATGGGTCGACACGCTGAACAGCGCTATACCTACGGTGGTACTCGATACCCAAGAACCGTTTATAGAAGCGCAGCCAACCCACAATCCAGAAGCGCAGACGCTGGGTCTGACATCACGCCATCTGGCGTATGTGATCTACACCTCCGGCTCCACCGGGCTGCCCAAGGGAGTGATGAGCAGCCATCAAGCCCTGTGTAACCGGCTGTTGTGGTTCGTTCGCGACATTGTGACACCGCCACTGGTGGCAGCGCTGAAAACCAGCATCAGCTTCGTCGATTCAGTGACCGAGACACTTGGCGTATTACTGGCCGGTGGCAAACTGGTTGTTTTCGATAACCATGAAGTGAAAGATCTTACGCGTTTCGGCAAAGGCTTACGCCACGCCGAGGTTAACTACCTGGTGGTGGTGCCTTCGCTGCTGAAACTCCTGATACAGGGGAGTGGCAATTACCTGAAATCGATTAGGACGTTGATTTGCAGCGGGGAACGACTTGCGCCTGAGCTCGCTCGGCAGGTAATAACGGATTACCCTTGGATCCATCTGCTGAATTTCTACGGTTCATCCGAAATCAATGGCGATGCGACCTGGTATGAATACTGTGCTATGGCCGGCGTGCCGGATGTTTCAGTCATCGGCAGACCCATCGCCAATACCCAAAGCTATATCCTCGATCCCCACGGCCAACCCGTTCCCTTGGGCGTCACTGGCGAAATCCATATCGCCGGTGCTGGCGTTGCCCGCGGCTACCTGAACCGCCCCGAACTCACCGCCGAACGTTTCCTTGCCGATCCGTTCTCCGCCGATCCGGATGCCCGTATGTACAAAACCGGCGACCTCGGCCGCTGGCTTCCCGACGGCAATATCGAATATCTCGGCCGCAACGACTTTCAGGTTAAACTGCGGGGTTTCCGTATCGAGCTCGGCGAGATCGAGGCCAAATTGGTACAGTGCCACGGGGTGCGCGAAGCGGTGGTTCTGGCGCGCGAAGACGAGCCGGGTCACAAGCAGCTGGTCGCCTATCTGCGGCCCCAAACCGGCGCTGAATTGGTTCCGGCCGAGCTGCGTCTGCAACTCTCCCGGCAGCTCGCCGAGTATATGCTGCCCAGTGCCTTTATGACGCTTGAGGCTTTCCCACTCACCCCTAACGGCAAACTTGACCGCCAGGCGCTTCCCGCGCCTGACCCGTCCGCCGTGGTGACACGTAATTATGAAGCGCCAGTGGGAGAGGTAGAAAACGCTCTCGCCCAGATCTGGCAAAACCTGCTGGGGCTAGAACGGGTCGGCCGTCACGATCACTTCTTTGAACTCGGTGGACATTCGCTGATGATCGTCAGTTTGATCGAGCGACTGCGTGGCTTCGGCTGGCGGCTCGACGTTCGCAGCGTATTCGCCGCCCCCGTCCTTGCTGAACTGGCGCAAACCATCCTGATACATCAAGATGCTGCCGACGCCTTCGTGGTGCCGCCCAACCGTATCCCCGCGGGCTGCACTGCCCTCACGCCCGATATGCTGTCTCTGGTTTCGCTGTCTCAGGCTGAGATTGATGCTATCGTCGGCATGATCCCCGGCGGAGCGAGCAATGTACAAGATATCTATCCATTGGCACCGTTGCAGGAAGGTATCCTGTTCCATCACCTGTTACAGGCACAAGGCGATGCCTATCTGTTGCAAACTCTGCTTGCCTTCGACACCCGCCAACATCTCGATGCTTTTCTGACCGCGCTGCAACAAGTCATCGACCGCCACGATATCCTGCGTACCGCTGCCTGCTGGCAAGGGCTGACGCAGCCGGTTCAGGTGGTCTGGCGTCAGGCGCCGCTGTGGGTCAATCACTTTACCCCAGCCACAGAGGACGACGTCACGGCTCAGTTACGGGCTTATACTGATCCACACCAGCACCGTCTCGACCTGAACCGCGCGCCACTGTTCGCCGCCGACATTGCCCACGATCCGGCACAGGATGAATGGCTGCTGGCCCTGCGTTTCCATCATCTGGTCAGCGACCAAATGACGCTGTCGCTTATTTTTGCCGAAATTGCCCTGCTGTTACAGGGGCAAGCCCAAACACTGCCCGCCGCGCTGCCCTACCGCGACTTTATCGCCCAGACCCTGAGCGTGCCGGACACGGTGCATGAGGCCTACTTCCGCTCCCAACTCGCTGATGTCGACGAACCGACAGCGCCATTCGGTGTGCTCAAAGTGCAGGGCGACGGTGAACCCGTCACCGAAGCCCGTCTCTTGCTCACCCCCAATTTGGCAGAGGCTATCCGCGCTCAGGCCCGCCGTCTGGGAGTCAGTCCAAGCGTGCTGTTCCATGTCGCTTGGGGGCAAGTGCTGGCACAAACCAGCGGCCGCGACGATGTGATCTTTGGCTCCGTGCTGCTGGGTCGCCTGCAAGGAGGCGCGGGTGCCGACCGAGTTCTGGGCATGTTTATCAATACGCTGCCGGTGCGGATCTCTCTGGCCGATTGCAGCGTACAGGAAGCAGTTCAAGCCACCTACCGCAGCCTCACAATGTTGCTAGAGCACGAACAGGCACCGTTGGCGCTGGCGCAGCGCTGTAGTGGTGTGGCTCAACCGATGCCGCTGTTCAGTGCCTTGCTCAATTACCGTCATAGTCAAGCCGACGAAACCGGCGCGGTTGATACGATTTGGGCAGGCATGCGTATCGTCGCAACCGAAGGGCGAACCAACTATCCGGTTACCCTCTCGGTGGATGATCAGGGGATCGGTTTCCGCCTGACTGCCCAGACTGTGACGAGTATCGATCCGGCTCGCGTGACCACTTATCTGGCCACCGCTATCAGCGGCTTGGTCAAGGCGCTGGTCAGCGACCCGCAACAACCCATCCTGCAAGTGCCAATCTTGCCGGCATCGGAGCGGCAACAATTGCTGACCGGCTTCAATGCCATCCAAGTAGACTTCCCGCAGAACACCCTGATCCATCAGCGGTTCGAGGCTCAGGCGGCACATTCTCCCGGTGCCACCGCCGTGGTGTTTGAGGACCAGACATTCAGCTATGGTGAACTGAACCGCCGCGCCAATCGTCTCGCCCATCGTTTGATTGCGCTAGGTGTGCGTCCGGACGATCGGGTGGCGATTTGTGTCGAACGCAGCCTGGAACTGGTGGTCGGTTTGCTCGCCATCCTCAAGGCCGGTGGCGCCTATGTGCCGCTCGATCCGACTTATCCGGCCGAGCGGCTGGCGTATATGCTTAATGATGCGACACCAGTAGCTTTGCTGACCCAGACAACACAGGTTGACACGCTGACCAGCCACGTCCCTGCGCCCATACCCACAATCGTACTCGATGCCCAGGATGCATCCCTGATGGCGCAACCGGATCACAATCCGGATACACAGGCACTGGGGCTGACGTCACGCCATCTGGCGTATGTCATCTACACCTCCGGCTCCACCGGATTACCCAAGGGGGTGATGGTCGAGCACGCCCATGTCACCCGCCTGTTAGCCGCCACCCAAGAACGTTTCCAGTTTGGTGGCAATGATGTGTGGACCCTGTTCCATTCCTTTGCTTTCGATTTCTCGGTGTGGGAACTCTGGGGTGCCTTGTCTCATGGTGGCCGGCTGATCGTCGTACCGACTGACTGTATCCATTCACCGCAGGCCTTCTATGCGCTGCTGTGCCGTGAGCAAGTCACCGTACTGAATCAAACGCCCAGTGCTTTTCGCCCGTTGATTTCTGCCCAGGATGCCACGCCGCATTCCCTGCGCTGCATCATCTTTGGGGGAGAAGCGTTGGAGTTGCATACACTTGCCCCGTGGGTCGCTCGTAACCCCACCCGACAGACCCGTTTAGTCAATATGTACGGCATCACCGAGATCACCGTGCATGCCACCTATCGTGAACTCACGGAATCCGACATCACCCTGGGACGTGGCAGTTTGATCGGCCAGCCGCTACCCGATCTGCGGGCATATATCCTCGGCACCCACGGCCAACCCGTTCCTCTCGGTGTCACTGGCGAAATCTATATTTCCGGTGCCGGTGTCGCCCGTGGCTACCTGAACCGTCCTGAACTGACCGCTGAACGTTTCCTTGCCGATCCGTTCTCTTCTGATCCGGACGCCCGTATGTACAAGACCGGTGACCTCGGCCGCTGGCTCCCCGACGGCCATCTCGACTATCTCGGCCGTAATGACTTCCAGGTCAAACTGCGCGGCTTCCGAATTGAGCTCGGCGAGATTGAGTCCCGATTGGTGCAATGTCACGGCGTGCGCGAAGCGGTGGTACTGGCGCGCGAAGACGAACCGGGACAGAAACGCCTGGTCGCCTATCTGCGGCCTTTAGACGGCGTTGAACTGGTTCCCGCCGAACTGCGTCAGCAGCTTACCCAGCACCTTGCCGAGTACATGCTGCCCCGCGCCTTTATGACGCTCGACGCTTTCCCGCTTACCCCCAACGGCAAACTCGACCGTCAGGCGCTCCCTACGCCCGACTCGTCCGCCGTGGTGGCACGCGGCTATGAAGCCCCGGTCGGTGAGGTGGAAACCGCCCTGGCGCAAATCTGGCAAAACCTATTGGGACTGGAGCGGGTCGGCCGCCACGACCATTTCTTTGAACTAGGTGGTCATTCGCTGATGATCGTCAGTCTGATTGAGCGGCTGCGTGGCCTTGGTTGGCAGCTCGACGTTCGCAGCGTGTTCTCCGTACCTGTCCTCATCGATATGGCGCAAGCTATCCTGAAGTCCCAGAGTGACGCCGACACCTTCGTGGTGCCGCCCAATCGCATCCCCGAAGGCTGCACCGCCATCACGCCCGATATGCTGCCTCTGGTCTCGCTGTCCCAGGCTGAGATTGATACCATCGCTGACGCGATCCCCGGCGGAGTGCCCCATGTGCAGGATATCTATCCGCTCGCGCCGCTACAGGAAGGTATCCTGTTCCATCACCTGCTTCAGCCGAACAGAGATCCATACGTTATATCGTCGCTGTTGAGCGTCGAAAACCAGACAAAACTTGATGCATTCATTGCGGCATTACAAGCCGTCATCGACCGGCACGATATCCTGCGTACGTCTATCCACTGGATCGGGTTATCCCAACCCGTTCAAGTGGTACATCGACACGCACAATTGCCGGTCAATGTCCTGACATTCGATGACGATAGTGACGTGGTTGCCAGTATGCAAGCGCGCATGGCGCTGTCACATCAGCACATGGATTTGTCCCATGCTCCACTGATACGGTTGCAAGTCGCCACCGAACCATATTCGTCCAAGTTATACGTCTTGTTCCAGTTGCATCACATCATCGACGATAACCTCTCACTCCGGTGTTTGCTCGCAGAAACGGCCGCTTTCCTGATGGGACTTGGCGCGGATTTGCTGCCATCCGTTCCTTATCGTAACTTTGTCGCCTATGCACGCCAGGAAGGTAAAACTCAGGAAGCGGAAGCCTTCTTCCGGACATTGCTGGCCGATATCGACGAGGCCACCGCGCCTTTTGGCCTAGCTGATGTTCAGGGGAATGGCGAGCATAATGCGGCGGCACGGAAGGTTCTTGATGTTGAACTCTCACAAACAATTCGTAAAACAGCGCGCCGCTTTGGTACTAACCCCGCAATTTTGTTCCACGCAGCTTGGGCGCTCGTCGTCGCACGCACGAGTGGACGCGATGACATTGTATTTGGCACCGTTTTGTCAGGCCGCATGTCGGGAGTTGATGGGAGTGCACGCGCTTTAGGCATGTTCATCAATACCCTGCCCTTGAGACTGAAGCTAAGAGGAAGCAGCGTAGATGAACTCGTCAAAATGACGAACGACGCATGCGCCAGCCTGCTGCTTTACGAACAGACCCCATTGTCGCTTGCACAGCGTTGCAGTGGACTCGGTGGCATGTCCCTGTTCAGTGCCCTGCTAAATTTCCGACACGGTAATGACAAAAATACCCGTACACCTAGTCTGGATCTGTTTGGTCTGGCAAGTTTGGATAGCTGCGAGCGCACCAATTACCCATTTGAAATGTCCATTGATGATGATGGTGAATATTTTGTACTGTCAGCTCAAACCGTCAATGATATTGATCCAAATAGAATAAATACCTATCTCACAAGAGCGATAGAACAATTGATATCGATACTAATTGAAGCGCCAGATACGCCTGCGCTGGACTTGGACGTGCTGCCCGAAGACGAACGCCAACAACTGCTGGTGGACTTCAACGCGACTCAGGCGGACTTCCCGCAGAACGCGCTGATCCACCAACTGTTCGAAGCTCAGGCAGCGTACCATCCCGATGCCACCGCCGTGGTATGCGGGGAGCATGCGCTCAGTTATAGCGAACTGAACCGCCGCGCCAATCGTCTGGCTCATCATCTGATTGCGCTGGGGGTGCGCCCAGATGATCGGGTGGCAATTTGTCTGGAACGCAGCCCGGAGATGGTGGTGAGCCTGCTCGCTATTCTCAAAGCGGGCGGCGCCTATGTGCCGCTCGATCCGGCTTATCCGACCGAACGACTGGTGTATATGCTTGATGACGCGGCACCTGTGGCCTTACTGACCCAGACGACATGGGTTACCAGACTGGTCAGCCCCGTGCCTACGGTGGTGCTCGACGCCCAAGAACCGGCTCTGGCAGCACAACCCACTGACAATCCGGAGCCGCAGACGCTGGGGCTAACGTCACGCCATCTGGCGTATGTAATCTACACTTCCGGTTCTACCGGCTTACCCAAAGGGGTGGCGATCGCTCACCGTAATACCGTGAATTTCCTCACCTGGGCGCAGCGGACTTTCAGCCCAGAGGAATTGGCACATACGCTTTTCGCTACTTCACTTAATTTTGATTTAGCGGTGTACGAATGCTTTGCACCACTCGTCTCTGGCGGCACGGTTCATCTCGTTCCTGATGCGTTGTCGCTGGTCACCACCGAACAGCCGGTCAGCCTGATCAACACCGTGCCGTCGGCCATCGCGCATTTGATCGAGGTTAACGCGGTTCCCGCAACCGCCCGGACGGTCAATTTGGCCGGTGAAGCATTGAAACCGCACGTTGTTGAGCATTTGTTTGCCCACTCATCCGTACAGGATGTGTGCAATCTGTATGGTCCCTCTGAGACAACGACTTATTCGACCTGGATACGGATGAACCGGACGGAGGGCTTTGCCAGTCATATCGGCCGCCCGATCGCCAACACCCAGATCTATATTCTCAACCCACATGGTCAGCCTGTACCCCTTGGTGTGGCTGGCGAAATCCATATCGCCGGTGCCGGCGTTGCCCGTGGCTACCTGAACCGCCCCGAATTGACCGCCGAACGCTTCCCCGCCGATCCGTTCTCCCCGACACCGGACGGCCGCATGTACAAGACTGGCGACCTCGGCCGCTGGCATCCCGATGGCAATATCGACTATCTCGGCCGTAATGACTTTCAGGTCAAACTACGTGGCTTCCGTATCGAACTCGGTGAGATCGAGGCGCAACTGATGCAATGTCACGGCGTGCGCGAAGCGGTGGTGCTGGCACGCGAAGACGAGCCGGGCCAGAAACGTCTGGTCGCCTATGTACGACCTCTGGACGGCGGTGAGCTGATTCCCGCTGAACTGCGCCAGCAGCTTGCCCGGCACCTCGCCGAGTACATGTTGCCCAGCGCCTTTATGACACTCGACGCTTTCCCGCTGACCCCCAACGGCAAACTTGACCGTCAGGCGCTCCCCGCCCCTGATTCATCCGCCGTGGTGGCGCATGGCTATCAGGCCCCGATCAGTGCGGCGGAAACCGCCTTGGCGCAGATCTGGCAAGACTTATTGGGACTGGATCAGGTCGGCCGTCACGACCACTTTTTTGAGCTTGGCGGTCACTCGCTGCTCGCTGTGCAGTTGCTGAACCGCATGCGCGAGCAAGACATGGCGGTTCCGCTGACCACCTTGTTCGCTCATCCGACGTTGTGTGATCTGGCGATAGCCATTGGCGAGCGTTTTGCCCAATCAACGTCCCCGTTCGATGCGAATCCCGTGCCGCTAAACCCAACAGGCTGCCTGCCACCCTTGTTCTTGGTACACGAGACTTCCGGCGATCCACTGGTCTATTCGCCACTGGCAGCCTTACTGCCGCCTGAGCTTCCCGTCTATGCGCTGCAAGCCCTTGGCATCCACACGCTGGAGCATCCCCCAACGTCGCTTGAGGCGCTCGCGGCCTGCCATATTCAGGCTATTCGTCGCGTTCAGCCACAAGGCCCCTATCGTCTCGCCGGATGGTCAATTGGTGGCTTGATCGCCTATGAGATGGCGCAACAATTCATGAGCTGCGGCGAGACGGTAGAATTTCTCGGTATGATCGATTCCTATAACTCCATAAATGGGCTAGAAATCACCACCGACCAGCCAGTAGACAAGGAAGCAAAACGAATTGAGATAATCATTGACTCACTGCGTGCTCAAATCGGCGCTAATGATGAGCAGATATTAGAAGAACTTCACGATCTCAGTGATGTGAACCAAATCCTTGACCGCTGTATTGAACACCAATGGCTGCCGACCAGTATCACACGCGAGGATATCCTCCTTCGCCTATACACCTCCGAGATCATTACACAACTGGGTCAAGACTATATCGCGCCAAAATCCCCCTTGCCCATCCACCTGTATACCGCGGATGAGGCACTCAACGGAGAAATTTGGCACGGTTGGCATGATATCGTCGGCATTGATTCGACACTCCACGCTATCGGTGGAACGCATTTCTCCATCATGCGTCCCCCTTCGCTCAACCAGATAGCGGATTCACTCACCGAGCACTTACTGCCCGCTCCTCCCTACGACCCACGCGTTATCATCCAAAGCGGGTCTCGGTCGGTTCCGCCGCTATTTTGCATGCCCGGTGCAGGTGCCAGCGCCTCTAGCCTCCTCGGACTGACGCTGTCGTTCCCACAGCAACTCCCAGTCTACGCCTTACAGGCACGCGGCCTGGGCCTGACTGACGAACACAATTTTCCCTATGTCAGTGTCGAAGGTGCCGCTCGTGCCTATATCCAGATCATCCGTCAAACGCAACCCCATGGTCCCTATCACCTGCTGGGTCATTCTTTCGGGGGCTGGATCGCCTTCGAGATGGCCTTGCAATTACAGGCTGAAGGGGAACAAGTCTCTGACCTTATCCTCGTCGATACCGATGAACCTGATCCGCAAGGTCGTACTCCCAAGCCAGTCAACCGTACCGAAACGATAATGAAGCTGATTGAGATCTACAATATGATATTGGATCGACCGCTGCCGCTTACGAAGCAAGATTTTGACGATCGGGCTCCGGATGAACAGCTTCAATATCTACTTCGTGCTCTGGTGAACGCAGGTCTCTTCCCAGCTAAAACACCAATGTCACTGCTGCAAGGTGTCGTTCGCGTCATGCAAGCCAATCTGAACACTGGCTATACGCCTCGTGCTCGCTATGAGGGTCTTGTTCATCTGATTAGCGCAGAAGAGGGAGATGTGGATGAAACGAAAACACGCGAAACCCTGTGGAATACACACGTTGCTCAACTCAGCACTATGCATGTACCCGGTAACCACATGACCATGTTGTCCAGCCCGCAGATTGAGCACTTTGTTACTGGGCTATGGCAGAAATTGGATTACGCGAACAACCCAAGGTCTGCGGTTTGGTTCGGATATGTAAAACCTCACGGATCTGGTCGGAAGGATAAATGAGTAAGCACTTGTCAGAGAGGTGGAAACCTCCCTAGTCCAGAGCTGGCTAGATCTTCTGGAGCTGGATCGGCCGCCATGTAGGCCTGCCGAAAACCAGCTCATGCCTACCAACGGAGACTTTGCCGGCCTCGCGCGTGAGAGGCTGGTGCCGCTTTGTGGAAAAGGCGAGTCCTGTACACCCAGTTAAAGGTAAATATCAAGGATAATTATCGAAACTACGATAATCAGACTCACGTCATTAAGCGAAACAAACTTTTGCCCAACGCGCCAAACCGGTAGTCACTGAACCAAAGTAGTTACCGCTGACCAGCGGGATGCCCGGCAATACTTGCTCCACCGCTTGGCGAAGGATCGGAGAGCTCGCTGAACCACCGGTCATGAAGATAACATCTGGCTTGGTGCCACCCTGTTCCACCGCCTCACTGACTAATTTAGCCATTTTGTCTTTGGTAGATTCAATCGCTGTAATCATTTGATCACGATGAAGATCAATCTCAATCACTTCCGATAGTAGGTTCAATTTCACACGATGCTCAGATTGATCTGAGAGGGCAATTTTGGCTTCTTCTGCACTGCGGACTAAGCTATATCCCAGTGTGTCGTGATATACCTTCAATAATCGCGCTAATTTCTCTGGCTCCTGTGCTTCCATATGCAGGGATTTTAACGCTCTCAGGTTCTCGCGAGAGTAAAATTCTTTTTGCGCTTGTATGTCGTTGATGGCAATGGGGTTCCAAAATTGGATCAGTGGCATTTCAATACCTGATGCAAATTGACTTCCCAATCCAAAAGGATGCATCAGTTGTTTAAAGGTCAGATTGATATCCAAATCATTACCGCCGACACGCTGCCCGCTGTGCGCCAATAAGCTCTCGTTGCGCTCAGACTTCCCTTTCCAATCCGGCCCCATTTGGATGAGGGAACAATCTGTCGTTCCGCCGCCAATATCGACCACCAGAACAATTTTATTTTCGGTCAGAGTATCTTCATATTCCAGACCTGCTGCCACAGGTTCAAATTGGAACTCAATGTTGCGAAACCCTGCACGTTTTGCAGCATGGAGCAAAATTGTCTCAGCCTGTTGGTTCGATTTATCTCCGCCACGACCATGAAAGTTAATCGGCCGCCCAATCACCACGTCTTCAATGCTCTGCTGTACATTGGCTTCTGCCCGCTGCTTGATATTTGCCATCATGGCGCAGACCAAATCCTCAAAGAAGCTGATTTGTATCTCTCTCAGTCCCATTGCACCCAGGAAAGATTTCGGCGATTTCACGTAGTAAATTTCTTGCGGATCTTCCAGATATCGATTCAACGCCGCTTGCCCAAAGACGATATCTTCCGAAAGAAGCTCGATACCTTCCTCACGATTTGTAGCTATCGCGCTGCGAAGAAGCTGCTCCCCCACTTGATTGCCCGGTCGGATATTCCGGTGACGAAACAAGTGTTCAGAAACTGATTCACGAGTCGGGGCTGCTAACGTCGAAGGCATGTAGAAATTGTCATGCTCAATAGCAAGCAGTTGTGGTGTATTACCCATCATCTTCGCGACTGAGCAATTTGATGTGCCATAGTCAAAACCGATGAACATATGTTGCCTCCTCTAATCGTGGAAAATCGTAAAAAAGGCCGCAAATGCTATCGCAAATCAGATGGGTGCGCGAGCGACTTTTCAATAACAAATGATAGCGCTATGAAAAATGTGATCTATAAATAGAGATAGCACGACCATTTAAATGGGTTATTCCTCAGTAATTAATTTCATCACCAAATTATCTAACCAGCATGATCCAATATCGTGCTGTGATGCCTTGTTACTGGATTCTGAAAAATAAACTTAATAAGGAGAACATCATGCTAAACAACCTATTATCCCCTGACGTTATCCAGAGAATATCCTGTGTAAAAGACTGGCGTGAAGCCATCGCAATTTCATGTCAACCACTTATTAATAACGGGGCGATTGAACCTCGTTATGTCGATGCCATTTGCCGTTCTCATGAAGAACTCGGCCCCTATTATGTTGTCGGCTCAGGTATCGCAATGCCGCATGCAAGGCCGGAAGAAGGTGCCAATCGCCTTGCGCTGAGTTTGACCGTCATCAGTAAAGGCGTGGCGTTCGGCTCAGAGGGCAATGATCCCATCAAATTACTTATCGTATTGGCAGCGACTGACAGTAGTAGCCATATTGGCGCAATCGCTAAGCTCGCAGAACTTTTTGATAGTCAACAGGATATCAACCGCTTAATACAGGCCAGTACTCAAGAAGAGATCCTTTTAGTTATCCAACACTATTAATCAGCACGCTTAATCTGAGTTTATTACGGGAAATTATGATGAAAATTACAGTGGTTTGCGGTAACGGTTTAGGCACCAGCCTAATGATGGAAATCAGCATTAAAAATATCCTGAAAGAGTTAGGCGTTGATGCTAGCGTTGATCACGTCGATTTAGGTTCAGCCAAAGGAACTATCAGCGATATATTTGTTGGAACAAAGGACATCACTGAACAACTGATCATCCAGCAAGTGAATGGAAAAATTGTTGCGCTGGAAAACATGCTCGATAAATCCGCGATGAAAACTCGTTTATCTGCGGCTTTGCGTGAACTCAGTGCATTGTGATTGGAGGCAGATATGGAATTTTTGCATTTTCTGATGAACGATGTGCTATCAGAGCCTGCGATTCTAGTCGGAATCATTGCTTTGATTGGTCTACTTGCCCAGAAAAAACCGGTGACGGAATGTATTAAAGGCACCGTAAAAACAATCATGGGATTTGTGATCTTAGGAGCTGGAGCAGGGCTGATTGTCAATTCTCTGGGAGGATTCTCCACCATCTTCCAGCATGCTTTTTCCATTCAAGGAGTTGTGCCAAATAATGAGGCTATCGTGTCGATTGCTCAGAAAGATTTTGGCCGAGAGATGGCGATGATCATGTTTTTTGCGATGATTATCAATATCCTGATTGCCCGTTTTACACCATGGAAATTTATTTTCCTGACTGGGCACCATACACTGTTTATGTCCATGATGGTGGCGGTGATTCTCGCAATGGCTGGCTTTAACGGCATCTTGCTGGTTGCGATTGGTTCTCTGATTGTTGGGGTATCGATGGTGTTTTTTCCAGCCATTATTCATCCTTACATGAAAAAAGTCACCGGCTCCGATGAGGTTGCCCTTGGGCATTTCTCAACACTTTCTTACCTGTTAGCCGGTTTTATTGGCAGTAAACTGGGCAATACATCCCATTCAACAGAAGATATGGATGTGCCGAAAAGCCTGCTGTTTCTGCGTGACACCCCTGTCGCTATCTCTTTTACAATGGCCATCATTTTCATAATTACCTGTTTGTTTGCCGGAGAGGATTTTGTCGAAAAAGTCAGTGGAGGAAAAAACTGGCTTATATTTGCCTTGATGCAGTCCATCACATTTGCGGCTGGTGTCTATATCATTTTGCAAGGCATCAGAATGGTGATTGCTGAGATTGTGCCAGCATTCAAAGGCATTTCCGATAAATTGGTGCCCAATGCCAAGCCTGCGTTAGATTGCCCGGTGGTGTTTCCTTATGCCCCCAATGCGGTGTTGGTTGGCTTTTTGAGCAGTTTTGTAGCAGGGATCATTAGCATGCTTATCCTCTATGCACTCAACATGACCGTGATTATTCCGGGTGTTGTGCCTCACTTTTTTGTCGGTGCGGCAGCGGGAGTTTTTGGCAATGCGCTGGGAGGAAGAAGAGGTGCTATTCTGGGAGCCTTCGCTCAGGGGCTGCTGATTACCTTTCTACCCGTGTTCTTACTGCCCGTTCTGGGAAGTGTCGGTATCGCCAATACCACCTTCAGTGATGCCGATTTTGGCGTAATAGGCATTTTGTTGGGGATTATCATTCGCTAATCTTTACCCAACTTTTACTATTCAGAAAAATCACGCCAGAACACTGAACAAATCACACAGCCAGCATGATACATGCTGGCTGTAAACTGAGGTTTATAGGTAACGTGTAATCCGTGTTACTCATCACCGTCTCTCCTATTAACAAGATTAAACCGATCATTTAAGTAACCAAACCAAGATGAGGATAAAGAGTGAGCATTTCAAACTAGATATTCATTGATGTGAAGTTTAAGGGGTCTGGCTAGCTGTACTGGGATTTACCACGGACAAGCGATCACCATTATCAGCGAGGCCGGGCAATTGATCATCCGGCTGGCTGAGAACGGCTGATGGCTAACATCAAGATCCCAGCACTTAGGCTGGGATCTTGATGTTAACAAGGTAACTTGGCTAGTAATGCACTTACTTTGTCTTTATCTTCCGGATGTAGTTGAAGATACTTTTCACAGGCCAATCTGACATACTCAAAACCGACAGATTCAGACACGATAATTTCTCCCTCCCATACACCGAACGTAATGCCGTCAAAATGATATTCTGGATCGGGATCATCTAAATTCGGAAAAATGCAATAGGTTTCATTAACTCCACACCCATTTTTTTTCAGAATATGTGGTAAAGCCCATAAAAATTTATCTTGGGTATATAGAGAATTAAAAAACTCTTTCATCACCCATTCAGAGTCATTGTCATAGTCTATTTTTTCGAAAAGACGTTTACTATTCATTGCGCCACCGGGAAAAAGTTCATAACTCTACCTGTTTCTTTATCCAAATAAACTTGGAATTTAACACCACCGGCTGTCGATTCATACTCACGCAGGCCTTGAGAAATAGCTTTTTCATAACCCTTGGAAGCAGCCTGTTGACCCAGTTCCAACATTTTCTGATCAGTGAAAATTTTCGGGTCATATACTGTTTTCGTCAATACTTGTGCTTTATGTCCTGTGACATTTCCTTCCCTATCTTTTGATGGAATCTTATACTCAATTTGAGTAATGCCTTTGACACTACTTGGCGTTTCGCTGACAACCTTAATTCCTTGCTCCGATGCTGTTCGCTTAAACACGTCAGCGTTGTGTGTACCACTTACTCCTTTTTTAGATATTCCATCAAAATCAGTCAGATGATGCTTTTGATTTAGATTAAAATTGATCCCATCAGGATAAGAGTTTTTAGCCAGTACCAAAAAGGTCTTCGCAGCCACATACTGCATCACCTTTCCTTCACTGGTCGGAATGCCGCTGCTCACAATTTCAGCGGCTTTCTCCGGCGTCATTTTCTCATTGGACATCACCACATCCAACGGCACACCGAAGAAGTTCCCCCACGCCACAATCAGTCCCTTCGCCGGATCTTGCCCTTCCGGGTGTGTGCCTCTCGCTTGCTTCGCCAAGGCTTCTGACAATTCATCCGGTGTTGCACCCTCTTGGATCATTTTGTTAGCTAATGAACCCTGCGTCTGTCCATAATTCGCCAGCCCACCAAAGTCACTGTGCTTCAAAAAGTTATTCTCAATCGCATTCTTAGCACTCTGCGCCCCGGCCACCCCACCCGCTGTGGAATCCGTCGCCAGCCCTGCGGCTATCCCACCAGCAAGTGTAGACAGGTTACTGATTTTTTCCTTCTCATCCGGTGGCAATTCACTCCGTTTCTTATCAGGGTAAAGTGCACTGGCTATCGCCGATGCTGCCAGTTCACCGCTGACTGCCCCCGTTGCACCCGCTGTGGCAGAGCCGCCTTTTATCTCGGCGATCACACCGCCGAGAATGGCATGAGCCAGCAGGTTTGTCGCTTTCTGCTCCGGCGTCAGATCATCGTAGTGCTCCTTGCCCTGATAAGTGAGCAGTTTCACGCCATTGGCAAGGTAAGGTGCCGCACCACTGGCTATCGCCGCTTTAATATCGCCGCCCGCCAGCCCTTGAAGCGCCGTGACGACGGCCGTAACTGCCTGACGTCTTTCTCCACCGATGTCAGCTTTTTGGTCGCGAATAGCGGCATCATAGGCCAGCTTGTACGCCCTGTCCGCAATGTCCTCCGCAGAAATGTCACCGCTTTCCTTTTTACGTCCGGCTTCTGCTTTCAGTTGTGCTTCCGCTTCAGTTTTCCGCTGTTGCAGTTTTTGCGGGTTTTTCAGCTCTTCAGTGGCTTTCTTCGTTGCGGTGATAGACTCTTGGGTATTGTAAATATCCAGTACCTGTGTGCCGATGTTGGCAATAGCCTGCGCTTGCTCCAGCCGTTTCTGCTCTTTCTCCTTGTCGAAAATCGGATTCAGGCCATTGGCGGCGTTGTCGGTATCGCGGCTCAGGCTGGCAACGTCCTGTTTCTGCTTTTCAGAGTCACGTATGGTGATCGTGCCGTCACTCACCGCCGCATGAGTGGTCGAGGATTGACTGTCATTCTTGTTGGTGCCTGCCAGCATATTCGACGACATATTGGAGACCAACTGACTGCCAATAGCTCCGCCCGTACTGACACCAACACTCTGGTGTTCGGTTTTGTATTCCGCCTGGTTCTCGATATTGCTAAAACCCAGCGTCCCCGTTTCCAGACGGTTTTTGTCTTTGTCGGCCGTACTCGCGATGACTGCACCATCAAGCTGGGTGTGCTCCTTCACATTGACATCAAACCCGCCTTTGCCCGCAAGAATCCCTGTCTGCTCTTTCACCGAATCAAATTTGCTGTGCATCTTGTCGCGGCTGGCATTGGCACTATATGAACCATTCATCGAACCGTAAGTGAAGCTGGTGCCAGCACTGGCGTTTTTCTGCTCGCTGTCGTAGTTGTTTTTATCCTGCTCGCTTTCCAGATGTAAGTTACGGCCGGCCTGTACCGTGACCTGTTCACCGCTGACCTGCGCACCTTTGAGCGTAATGTCCTGCCCTGATTTCAGTTTCACCTGATGACCCGCATCGATCAGGGTTTCGGTATGGGTGACGCCATCGCCTTTCTCATGCCCTTTGCCAGCATTGACACTGGCCGAGAATTTAATCCCTGTCCCACCCTGACCCACAGTCAGTCCGACACCCACGCTACCGCCTTTACTGCTGTTTTCACCACGGGTAGTCTGGGTATTTTCTCTGCTGATTTCAGGACGATATCCCGTTTCGCCTCCAACTCGATATCGTGGCCGGCTTTCAGTGCGCTGCCCTGAACCTGAATATCACCCCCGCTATTTTGAACTTGTTTGTCTCCCGTTGCAGTAATGCGGATATCGCGTCCGGCACTCAGTGTACTGCCCTGAGCATCGGTCTGTTCACGGCGGGTTTCTGATTCCGAAGACTGCTTGCCGTAGGAAAGCTGGATACCCACCACATCGTTGGGCTTCGCGGCTTTGCCATCGGTCTGGTTGATGGCATCAGCACTGGCGGATTTGGCCTGACTCATTTCCCATGCTTGATAACTCTGTACACCGGACAGCGCCGCCTGCGTGCCTTTCAGGGACTGCATCCGGCTGTCTTTGCTCTCCTTCGCTTCATTAACGGCCTGAACCGCCGTATTTATCGCACTGCCCACCGTGCCACTGAGCGCCAGTGTCAGGCCGCTCTGTTTCTGTTCAGTTTTGTTTAATTCAGTATGGCTGTTTTTCGCCGACGTAATGGCAACGTCTTTACCCTGAATGGCGATATCTTTTCCAGCCACCACATCACTACCGTGCAAGGTAGCCTGATTTTGAGCGGTCAGGGTGACGTTCCCCGCACTGCTGCCCACCGTACTGCCTTTATGCAGCACGTCATCGCTGTTATTCGACTGTGTAAACTTTGCAGAACCGACGGTGAAACCAATCCCGCCCGTTCCCATCAAGCCGGATTTTTTCTCTTCCTTGCGATAAGACTCGTGATGGGTTTCTTTGGCGGTGGTGATATTCAGGTTATTACCGGCGTCCAGCGTGACATCCTGTGTACCCACGACGTTACTGGCACCCACGGTGATGTCTTTGCCAGCCTGAACATTCACGGTGTCACCGCTCAGGGTACTACTCAGTGCCTGTGTGCGGTCAAACTGGTACTGGGTCGTCGTGGTTTTTGATGACACCAGGCTGTTGCTACCCTTGATCCTGTGGTACTCATCGTGACTCTGCTGCTGCTCGCCCGCCAGAATATTCACGTCACGTCCGGCGCTGACTTGCAGGGCGCTGCCCGCGATCATTTCGGCAGCCTTGGTATTGACATCACGTCCTGCCGACATCTGAATCTGACCTGTGCTGTTGACCGACGAGCCCACATCACTTGATTGAGTACGGGTGATACGGTGGTCACTGCCCGCCTCAGTATGTTCATAGCGGGAGGTTCTGACCGTATCGAGCTTAATATCACGCCCGGCCGCCAGCCTGATGTCACTGTTTTTCCCCTGCGCCCCCAACTGGGCAGCTGACAAGGTGATATCGTTACCGGCCTGAAGATGCAGTTTGCCATCCGCGCCCTGCACATAGAGACCTGCCACATTATCTACATAGGTGGAACTAAAACGGTTATTGCCTGCCTGATTGTCGCCGGAGCGAGTCGTGCTGGCGATATCAATATTGTTGCCTGCTTTGATATTCAGCGAGTTTTTCGCACTGATCATACCACCGCGCTGAACCATATCGGTTCTTGCCTGTAAAGCCAGGTTATCCCCTTGCAGATGGCCGCCTTGATTACGGATATTATCGGCCAGCATATGAATATCCTGTCCAACAATCCGCCCCTGATTGAGCAGGTCACCTGTTAATTGTAGATTGACCTGACTGCCGCTTAACAATGCACCGCTGCCATCCAGTTTACCCGACTGGGTACGCACATAGACCTGCGGCACCAGCACCGTTTGCTGGCTGCCATCTGGCAGGGTCACGGTGGTATTGACCAGCCATACCATATCTTCGGTCAGTCTGGCCATCTGCTCGGCATTGAGTGCCACACCGGGTGCCAAATCGAAAATTTTCTGGGTGCGCAAACCCGCGTTCATCAGCGCCTTAAACTGTTCTTCGTCATTCTGATGCCCCGGCAAATAGCGCTTACCCGTCAGGTTGACAATCTGCTCACGGATCAAGCGCTGCTCGTAAAAGCCATCCCCCAAACGCTTGTGTACATTATTATGATCCCAGCGTATCGCCTGTTGCATATAATCCGTACCCAACCACTTTTTCAGTTGGGTAAACTGCGGATCGGTTTCAATCAGTACCTGACTGTCCGGTGCAGGATGCAGCTTAAACAAGCTGTTATCTGGCAAATGGTAATCAGGCATTTCGGTGCGGATCAACGGCGGCTTTTCACCGTTTGCCGTGGGCTGCTGACTCACGACTTCCCAGCGCTGGCCGGGTCTCAAGGCAGTTTCTGCGACCTTGGCGTCACCGCTGGCAAAACCTGCATCGATTTGACCATTGTTCAGTTGTGCAATTTGCGTAGTAGCTCCCTGATATTTGTCAGGACGCTGGCCATTCATCGTCACAGTACCCTGCTGTTCCTGAACGGTACTGGGCTTCAGGGTGATGGTCTGAATTTCCGTAGGGGGGACATACGGTTCTTGTTTCCATCCTTGATTATCTTTGCCTTTTTTCTGGTTACGCCAAAAATACTCGATACGCCCTTTATCGATAATGTGGTGTTCTCCCGGCACATCAATATTGTTGATACGCCCGCCCGTCACCGTAAGCTGACCGCCTGCCACTACCTGGCTTTTATCGTTCTTCAGTTCTGTGGTATCGATCGTCAGGTTTTTACCTGCCAGAATTTTGGCGGGATCAGTTTTTTTTACGCGGGATTCCTCTATCGTGCGCGTGTATTTCAGGTGCTGGAATTTATCCTGCCACTCCATACCATCAACACTAATCTCATCTACCTCATTATCTCGGATACGGATTTGGTGCTCTTTGACATTATAACGCTGGCCATCAATCTGATATTCCTCAACGGGTTCCTGCGATATTTGCCGGAGTTCAGTCTCAAAATGGTCGTTGAGATTATTGATGTTAGCCATCGCCAGCCTCATATCGCCAGTGGCTTCAATGCTGGAACTGTGGTTGTTGAGGATTTTCCCTTTGCCGCTGGCGTGTTGCTGGCTGTCGAGCTGCCCACCAATAGATAAATCGCCGTCACTGTAGAGCAGGCTGTGCGCCATGTTATTGAGTTCGCCCGCGCCAATATCCAGCCGATTGCGAGCGGCAATCACCGCTGATTTACCCCCCTCTGCCAGATTATCCAGTTTACTGACACCAAGGGCGATATGGTCGCCATAAATGCGCCCAGTCCCCTGATTATTCAGGTGCTGCGCCTGCAAATAGGTTTGAGTACCATCGATCAGACCGTAATTGTTCAATGTCTGCTGGATGTTCCACTGGTGAGCATTGCCCAATATCCTGCCGGTTGCGCTGTTGGTCAGATCGGTAGCATTGCCTTGTAGTGTCGCGGCGCTGATCAGACCCTGGTTGAGGATATCGCCCTGAATGTCCAGCGTCAGGCGGTTGTTGGCAATGATTTCGCCCGTATGGATAAATTTTTCCAGTAATGTCAGGGTGATATCGCCCAATGAGCGCAATTTACCGTTCCCTGTGATAGATTTCGCATCAACTACCAGTTTTTCCCCAGTTTTGATATCACCGTCGGTATTGGTGAGGATCAGTTTCTTCCCTTGCGCCGTGAGCTGCTGGTTGGCCTGCAATTGCCCTTTGGTGTTATTGAGTACTGAGCTCAGTTTCAAGTCCGCATTTCCAGTAGCTGCCAGTTGTCCTTCGCTGTTATCCAGTGTGTCAGCGGTGATATCGATATTCTTACCGTCTATACCTTTATCAGGTTGCCGGGTTTGTTGGTTATTGATGTGCCGGGTAGTCAGGCGGATATCGCCACCACTGCGCATCAATCCTGCCGTGTTATCGATATGATCTTTTACATCAGCCTGAAGATGGTTCAGTGCCAGTATCTGTCCCTGTACGTTCAGGAATTTATCCGCTGTAAGCTGGAACCTATGCTCACTGAAAATCTTGCCGTTCTTCTGATTATCCAGTTGTCTGGTGGTCAGCGTGACCCCTGATTTACCGTGTAATATGCCGTTATGGTTAATGACATCCCCGCTATTGACGGTGAGAGCATCCTGACTGTTGAGTACGCCGTCCTTGTTATTCAGTTCTTGACCATGTGTATCGATGGACAGCGCCTGTGTGGACTGAATACGTCCGGCCTGATTGTTCAGTGCCTGACTGCTAAGGTCTAAGATCGACTGTGCCGCCAGTAATCCCTGTTGATTATTTATCTGAGCGGCATTTATTTGAAGACGATCAGCCGACACCATCACGCCTTTTTCGTTATCCAGATCACCTGTTTCCAGTTCCAGTACCTGTTTGCTGGTGATACCCTGCTTATCTCCGCTGTTACGGTTACTGAGAGATTGCGTGTGCAACATCAGCTTCCCACCACTTTGCAACAAGCCCTGATCGTTGTTCAGGTGAGCCAATGTAAGTAAGCTGTCTTTCCCGCCCAGAATTTGTCCCTGTTGGTTAGAAACTTTTTCCCCAGTTACGGACAGGCTGTCATGGCCTTCAATTTGGCCATGCTGGTTATCCAGCTCACCAATATTCAGGATCATAGCTCCCTGGCTGAACAAACCACCCTGTTTGCCACTGTCGCGGTTATCCAAGCGCTGTCCGTGTGTGTTCACGGTCAAATCCTGCCCGCTTTGTATCAATCCGCGCGGGTTTAACAGTTCACCGCTATACAGTGTCATGGCTTTTTCGGCCGCAATCAGTCCATCAGTATTATTCAAGTACTGTTGAGCCGTCTCGATATCCACTGTACCCGCACGGATTTGGCCTTTTTCATTGTTGATACCCTGCGTTTTCAGGTTCAGTCTTTGTTGCCCGGCGATACTACCGGAGGTATTCGCCAGATGCTGAGTGGTCAAGGTGATATCCCCTGACGAGGAAGCAATCTGCCCCTGTTGGTTATCGATGGCTGAAGCCGATAGCTCGGTCTGCTTCGACGCCATTAACTTACCGGACTGATTGTTCAGACTCTGTTTCAGCTTAACTTTAAGCTGACCATCCTCAGCCGCAATGATGCTGCCCTGCTGGTTATTGAGTTCGTCGGCGCTGATATCCACCGTACCATTGGCGGCTATTTTGCCGCCGCGGTTATCCAATGACTTTTGTACCCTGAGAGTCAGTGGATTTTGTCCAGTCTGAGTCATTTTTCCCTGATGATGGGAAAGTGATTGAACCTGAGCCGTAATATGCTGCGCCGAAATCTGGCTATCGTTCAGGTGATAGTCACCGCCTCCCAGTTTAAGCTGGCCGTCAGACAGTAAACGGCTTTTTTTGCCCTGAAACTCTGTGGTATTGATATCCAGCACGCCATGACCAGCATGGGTCAACGTACCGTTTTGGCTGGAGATGGTATCGGCCTTAAGGATCAAATCCTGCCCATTGGACGCAATCAAACCATCATTGTTTTCAATGCCGGCCTGATGATTAAGCGACAATGAACGCTGTCCGCTCTGGGTGATGCGTCCCCAATTATTCAGGAGTTTCTGGCTGTTGAAGGTCAAGATTTCCGCACTCAGCTCACCGCGCAGGTTATCAATCAGCACTGGTGCAACCAGAGTGAGGTTTTTACGGGCGCTAACTTTCGAATTCTGCAAGTTTAACTGTGTATTGGAGGTCAGTTGCAGATTATCAGCAGCGGTCTGGCTACCTTTGAATGACACCGTTTTCGCCTCAACGGATAAATAATCGTGCACCAGATTTTGGCCATTTAACTCGGCCGTGTTGCGAGTTTTGATCGTCAGATTTCCCGCTTGAGTCAGTTTACCGTGGCTATCGACACCCGCCGCCAATACGCTGTTTGACTGGCTATGTAACGAAGTACTTTTCATTTCAAGATGACGACCTGCAAGTATCCGGCCTTGATTATCAAGATGATCGCGAGTTTTTATCAAAATATCCTGACCTGCCGTGATATCACCCTGATGGGTTAAATTACCCTGATTCTGGATAGTGACATCTGTAGAGGCAGTGATAACCCCGCTGTTGGTGAGTTCACCTTCACTACTAAGTGTCAGATTACCCGCCTGCGCACCCAGTTGCCCCGCGTTGCGCACGCCCACACCCTGCTCTGTTCCGACCAGCTTAATCTTGTTAGCATACATTCCACCAATCGCTGCTACATCAAGGCCGAACTCATGTTCCTTCGCGTTATCTCTGGCATGAATTTTCACCACGTTACCCTGTGCATCGACGCGGTTACGACCTGTCGTCACGGTCAGATCTTTAGCATGCAGTTTGGCATTGATATTGACGGCACGGGCAATCAGGCGGGTGTAATCACTCTGTGCATCGTTCATTCCTTTGTCGTTGACGGAAATGATACCCTTATTAACTTCAAACCCTTTCAGGCGGCCATTTTCCAGAATTGCCTGCCCTGCCGCCAGTGACGTCTGACTGGCATTGATAAAACCACAGCCGCTACAGGTAATACCTGCGGGGTTGGCAATAATGACATCCGCGCGTTTCCCGGCTACTTCAATAAAACCATTCAGTTGACTGGGATCACGGCTGTTAACTTCATTTAAGATAACCTTGGCTTCACCTTGTGCCAGCCACGGGTTGGCTGTGACCAAGCCTCCCAGTTTCGTTTCAGTGTTAACGCCGCTGTTGTTGAGGATCGCGCCTCGTTTATCTACATCAAATTGGCTGTACTGGTTACGGGAAATCCCGTCACTGTTAGGCGTCTGGATGTTGACCTGTGGCACTCCATTCGCTGAGGAAATGACGGAAGGCTGCTGCGGGTTGGGCACGTTATTGTCTGCCGCAATCCCCGCCTGCACCGAAGTACTGACTAGCCCTAACGCCAATGAAATCCCCAATACCAGCGGTATCAGCGATACGCTGGCAGAATGCGATGAATGTGAAGACATTTCGCCACGTGACTGCCCTGCCGTGTGACTGTACGCAAGGTCGGAAACCACCATCAACATCTGACGGGTTTTATTGAAAATCACTCGGTAACAATGCTTGTTCATCGCGAAAAACCTCTTTCGGGTAATGCCTGTGTGAGAGGATGGCTATCCCACCAGTGTGCCGCCTGTTCACGGCTGACACCTCTTCCGCGAAATCGGATAACCTGTGCGCCCCGCTGAGATCCTTTGTGATAAAGGGCGCGGTAGCAGTGGTGTAAAAATAGTTCTTGCCTGACCAGACTGTTCATCTCTCGGCTATGGCCAAACGGTGCAATCCAGTCCAGTATCCAGAGCCGATCACCGCCGTGTAGCTGCGGATCTCTGTTGTGCTCATGTCGTTTCGTGAGGTAACGTAATTCAGTTTCTTCGGTAAACAGCGCCCAGCTCAGGTAGAAAATCGGCTGGCCGTTATGACTCACCAGTACATACTGACCCGCCTTAATCATCGGCAGCAAGAGCGTAGATAACGCAATCAGCGGTGCATTCTGGTGCAGAGGAGAGTGCATCCACAGCCAAGTCGCTGCACCCAACATCTCGGTTTCATTCTCTTCACTGCCTAAAATCAGGGGTGCACGCACGTCGTATTGACCTATCAACATGATTTGACTCCTTCAGTACTGCCAGTTCAGGCTAAAACCTAGGTGAGCGTTGTCAGTTTTAAAGCCATCAGGTTTGGAGAACGGCGTACCCACCGAAACATCGTATGAAAGATTAGCGGGACGAATATTACCCCTGAGGCCGAGAACACCCCCCGCCAACGTACGGCCGATGATGATATCCGAACCCTGTCCCCCGACCCGGCCATAATCCGTACCCAGATACAACTGCTGATCAGGCAACGGCGTCTGCCATGACAAGGTATTACGCAACGTCCAGCCTTTATCTGCACTTAGCGTCCGTTCGCCATCAAATCCGCGCACACTCCAGCGGTTGCCGATACTGAACTGATCTTGTGGCGTCAGCGGGGTATTGCTCCACTGGCGCTGATACTCCACACGGTGCTGAAATTGTTGATTGCCCAGCGTAAAGGGCGTGTTGAGCGAAGCAGAAAGCTGGATAATTTCCGATTTCGCCGTCGCATAGTCAGTGCTGTCACGGTCATTCCGCTCTTCATAAGCAGATAGCGCCCCAAACCAGCGGGTGCCTTTCTGGTAACGAATACCTGCATCCAGCACCGCCGCACCGATATAGTGGCGATGATCGAGCCCTAAATTCCAGCTACTGGTGCGACGCTTTTGGCCTTCAATTTCCGTATCCTTGATGAAATTACGAGTCTGGCGGAGATTGACTCCATAGGTCAGGGTGGTTTTTGAACTGGCATTGCGATGCAATACCCGGCTTAACTGCGCATTCAGGCTCTGGCTACGGCCGCGATATTTCGCCTCTTCATTGAGCTGGGGTACGGTTTGTGCATAGGTGTAGCTACTGCCTGTTATCGCAAACTGCGAATAGCCCAAGGGCACTGAATAATGAGCAGTGTAATTGGTCGAGTTTTTGCGATTGGAGAAAGCCAAATCACGCGTCATGGAGATATAAAACAAGTCACTGAGTGACGTCGGATTATCCAGTGCCAACATCAGCCCGCCCTGTGTACGCCCGGTGGCCTTAGTTCCGCTGTTATCGACCCAGGCACCCATATGCCAGAAACGGGGCTGCTGGCGCTTAATCACGATGCCACTTTCTCCCGGCTGTTCCCCCGGCACTATTTCCATGCTGGCCTGAACGTTGGGTAAACGTTGCAGGTTCTCCATCCCCTGTTCAATATCACGCAAATCCAGTAACCTTCCTTCACTGGCCGGCATGGCGGTATAGAGCGTTGCGTATTTATCAGAATCATCGGTATAACGGATATGCCGCACCGTTCCCGGTAAAACCCGCAATTTCAGTTCGCCTTTACTCAAACCCTGTTCAGGTGCTAAAACTCGCGTGGTTACCCAACCATGCACAATCAGTCGGTTTTGCAGGTTTGACATCACTTGATTAATGCCCCTTACGCCCAAGCAATGATCCTTGGCAAGATCGGCCAAGCGCTGTACAGGCACCCAATGGGGAAGCGCTTCACGGCCGGAGACCGTCACCTTCTGTATCAGGAAACAGGGAACTTCTTTAGGAAACGCCAAAGAGAACGGTGAGGATAATGGTGACGACAAACGCACATCCGGCGGATGGGCATCCAGCTTTTGTTGCTGTGCCTGTTGCTGCTGTGACTGATGAATGAAAGGCTGCTCATCAGCACGCGGTTCAGTTGATTGTTCAGCCTGTGCACCAAATGAAACTAAGCAGGCCAGACCGATAAAATGCGCTTTTCGTCTTTCCACTTTCGTTATCTCATCTCGTAACCAAAAAAGTAACACTCATCCTAAGATCTAAGAGCAAAAATGTGCTGATTATGTTCAGAGCGGTACACTTTTCAGGCAGGAAAAATATCAATGCACTGGGTATATATTGATATTCACGATAAGAGATAAATTAGTAACACTGACAAATCAGGACAGTTATTAATTTGATATAAAAAGAAAAAATGAGGTTATTTGATATATTTGGTAAATATTTTGAAAGAGAATATAACAACTTTTTATGATTAAAATTACATTTATTTATCAAAAATAAATATAACTTAATTGACTACCATTTAAATTATTTCTTTCTGTCAAGTGAAGAATACAAGCTGAAAGTTTAATTGAGTGTAACTTTCTAAAACGTTAATTACCTGTTCGGGGAAAGAAAAATTACTCTATCTCGCCATTGTCGTCTATCGAGTGGGAGTAATGACAGGAGAAATCAACAAGGGTGGCACTGGTGAGTTTGACTTCATAAAAAAGCTCTATCAATCAGCCATAGAAGAATAGATTTTGTTAATGCCCAATTCACCATTGTATGCGATCCTGACATCGTAAACATACAAGTAGCCAAATCTATAAAACAACCAATTGAATTCATTCTCTAGTATTGATGAACCTTTTTATTGATGTTCACAGGCGGAGAAATAACCCGCCTTCATTATTGCCAAAGTATTTCCTTGGCTGAATTAGTAATTTATATATATTAATACATGAGGAACCAATATGAGCATTCAAGACAAAAAGCACAAAATAAAAATGTTAACTGACGATGAATTGGCTTTAGAACGTGCAAAACATGCTGTAACCATTGATATATTATATCCCGTTGGAATTGTTGCGCTGTTCGCTCAAAGTAAAGACCCAAACCTCCTATTCCCTAGCACAGTCTGGAAATACATTGGTGAAAATAAAACTATCAGGCTGGGTCAAAATATTTTATCAACAGGAGGAAATGATACGATTACCTTAACCACTGGGCAACTCCCTCCTCATAATCACCCGTTTTTAGCCACAACAGACTCATTTGATTATGGAACAAAAACAACAAATAGTGCCGGTGCGCATTATCATGATAGCGGTTGGGGGGAGTCTAGGGAGGGACGCTATGGTTATTATGATGATACAAATGGTAACTTTGGCTCCAGCTCCAGTGACTGGGATAATTATAAATATAACACCAGCACTGAAGGCGAACACCAACACAAAGTTGATATTGGCAGTCATAGCCACGCGGTGTCTGGCACAACATCAAGCACTGGTAAAAAAGAAGCCATCGATATTACCAATGCTTATATTATATTGATGGGATGGTACAGGATAGAATAAAAAACACGACCACATTAAGTATTAACGGACTTTAATAGACTTTGGGAGATGTGTGTTTGGAGGAGTGAAGGGCATAGAATTCAAAGCTTAATTAATTGATATTAAATATAAATATTTATTCTATTTTTAATTATATACATATCATATTGATGCTAGATGCTCTTCATCTGCTGAAAAAATAATACCTTATTTAAGGTGATTATTCGTAGAATGTCAGAAAAGTGAGTAATAACTTCAAATAATAAAATCATATATCTATGAGCATAAAAACAATAATCACAAACGTTATTCATTCCTGCTACTCCTTCCATTAATTAATCATTGATGGTGGTGATTCAGACAAGGTTCGCAGTACCGGTAACGTCCAACCGGCGAGGCCAAGGCCTCCCCTGCCTGAACCGCCATTGAAAGGACGATAGCAGACGCACTGGCAGAAACATCCTACCCGTGTTTGGATACTCAGAGATGCGAAACCCTGACCATTGGATTTTGCCAATGGCACGATTACTTTAATTGATTGTTTTATCTAATTTAATAACTAAACCTCTAAGTTTAACGGCTATAAACCCGCTCAATATAACGCCCACACCCATCACCATTCAATTTTTGAACGTGCAGATTTCTGCGTCATCCGCGCCTCTTCTATCATTTTCAGGCTACTTCGCATCAATTGTTATTCCGTTTTTGAACATTCCCCGCGTGTCGGTTTCGGTTCACCGTTCTGTGGTGCGTCAGATAATGTGTAGCAGCGCGAGGCTATGTTGAGTTTTTGCAGGAGTTCGCGATGTGCTCTGCACGGCGATAGAGTACTCCCCGTTCAGGGCCTGATCACTCGTTAGCGGTTGGGGAAGGTGGGGTCAAATGGTTGCTTCTCCTATTTTTTTAAGACTTTTCTTGAATGACAAAAAAATTAAAACTAATTAATTAAATTAACGATAATTTTCGTATGATAGGTAAATTAACACCCCACTCTAAATTATTCATAAATATTATCAATTAAATACCGATAGGTAATTAGTTTGAATATATGTATAAGAAAGAAGAAACATGAAAAACCGTAAGGAATCGCTGTACCTGCAAGAGCTGACCTACCTGCGGGAATTGGCTCAGCGAGTGGCAAAAGGATCGACTCATCTGGCGAATATTCTGGATACGCCCCACGATCCAGATATTGAACGTGTCTTCGAAGCCTTTGCCCTGTTGATTTCCAACTTACGGGATAAACTTGAGGATGATTTCCCCGAAATTACCCACGGTATCCTGTCCCGTATCTGGCCGTTAGCCCTGTGCCCTATTCCCCCCACGACGGTAATGCAATTCTACCCTACCGATGGGGAGCATCAGGGGACTGCCGATATTCCGGCAAGCACTCCGGTTTCAACCAACATGAACGGGCAGTTACTCACCTTTAAAACCTGCCGCCCCCTGCATATCGAACCCTTAATGGTGCGGGATCGCACGGTGAAAAAAACCAGTACTCACAGCGAAATCATCCTGACACTTTGCCAGACGGGGCATCCTTCACCCGTCTGGCAAAGTGGGCCACTGTCTTTTTTCCTTGGTACGGACATCGGGCGGACTGCACAGCTAAGCCTGTGGCTGGATCAGCATATCTGTGATGTCAGCCTGAAAACACAAGGCGAACAGCGAAAACTGAGCTGTTTCCCTTATGGCTGGCATAATTTATTTGATAATCCGGTGCTGCCCACGGAAAAAAGCACCTATGCCGGCCTACAAACGCTGGTTGAATATTATGCACGGCCCCCTCTTTATAATTTTATGACTGTGGATTTAAGCCGTAGCTGCCGTGAGGTGCCGTTAGAGGCGGACGGCACCTTTGAGCTGATTTTCCGTTTCGAAGGCGAATTGCCATTGGATGATGTCAATGATGCCTTTATGTTGGGCTGCGTCCCGGCCATTCATCTGGAAACTCGGGTAAGTCCTCCTATCCCGCTGAGTGCAGAAAATCACAGCTACCCCCTGCCGCTGGGGGAATCTGTGCAATTGTTCCGGTTACGCGATGTTCAGGTCATTCAACAACCCGGTGAAGGGCCGCAACGGGGCACACCTTACCGTTACCTGCCTATCGAGCAGTTTACCCCTGCAGCGGATTTGCTTGCTGGGGAGGAGCCAGACTATTTTTACTACCAGCTCCGCACGGAACGTGATTTGCTGGACCGCATTCAGCATCGGTTGCATTTTTTTGATCTGACTGGCAAACCCGCCAGGAACTTACCTGCACTCTCTGTCGCCTGCGATTTCCTGGGCTACCATAAATCCGCCATAAAACTGGGACAAGGCACCATCACCGTGATGCAGGAAGGTTCCCCCGCCCATCTCAGCGTGCACAATATTACGTCCGTTGCCACCGATTCCCCGTCGATGTTACAGGATAATTCCGGCTGGCCGCTGCTGTCCTGCCTCTCCAGCCCGCCCGTGTTGTTGTTTACCACGGAGGGCATGAAGCATTTCCTCCGTTTGTTTGATCATTATGCCGAATTCAATCGCCCGTTGAGTCGCCATATCCGCCAGCACATTGACGGCATTCTTCACGTGGAGGAACGCCTGATCGATCGAATGTGGCGCGGTAGACCCATCCGGGGGCATTTGTTGTTGCTTACCCTAAACCCGGACTGTTACGCCAATCCGGGCGAGATGTACCGTTTCTGCCGGTTGATTAATCAGGCGATGGCCTGTTTTGTCAGCCAGTCCACTTACGTCAAGCTGGATGTGTATACCCCTAACCAAAAATTACTTTGGGAATTCAATGAAGTATACGGGGCATGGATGGACATGTAACTCATCAAGCAATAACAACAAGGAGCAAAATAGCATGAATAGACTGAACGCCCCAAAAAGTGGATTACGCTTTGTTTGCCAGATAGCTGACCTGCCTGAAACCACCTTTGCCGTGGGAGAATTCGCCCTTCAGGAAGGGTTGTCTGAACTGTTTACCCTCAATCTGACGCTGGTCCGCCAGCTCAATCAGAATCGGTTCAAACCGCTGCCGGAGATTGATCTGGCTTCACTGCTGATGCAGGAGGCGGTATTTCAGGTCATGCAGGGAGAGACGCTGCAACGCAAAATCACCGGCATCATTTCTCATGCTGACTGGGCGGGAACCGATGGCAACAAAACCCTCTATTCCATGACCATCCGCCCGTCCCTCTGGCGTCTAACCCTCAATCAGGATAGCCGGATTTATCATCAACAAAATGTGCCGACCCTCTTAAACAGCCTGCTGAAAAAACACCGGGTACGGGCAGACTCTAAGCTCTACGATCCGCATCAGGACAGGGAATACGTGACCCAGAAACGGGAATCTGACTATGCCTTCTTCTGTCGGTTGGCCGCCGAAGAAGGGATCAGTTTCTGGTTTGAAGATGAAACGCTGTTTTTCAGCGACAGCCATCTGGGGATGACGGCAGGCCTGCCGCTGGTGTATAACCCGCAACCGGAAACCGCCCACGGACTGGATGCCATTTATCAGGTACGGTTGGGCGTCGGAATGAGTCCACAACGCAGTTTCCACAAAGACAACAACCCGGACAACCCGCGTTATCACCTCTCCCATATGCAAAGCAGCGAAGGTTTCCGTGATTTCGGGGCTCAAACCCCTTATACCGTTTTTGAGAGCTATGGCCGTTTCCAGAAAGATGCGGCGGCCAAACCGTTTTTAAAATACCGCCATGAAGCGCTGGATAACCAGAAACAGACCGGCAGCGGCAACAGCGACTGCATCAAACTGATGCCGGGCAAAATCTTCGAGATCAAAAGTCACCCGCACGCACCGTTGAATACCCGCTGGCAGGTGGTCGGTATCAGCCACCACGGGCGCTGTCCGCTGGCACTGGGTCATGATGGTGGCGACGGCACGACGCTCTCCAACCAGTTCAGCTTTATCGACGGCCTCGACGACTGGCGTCCGCCTTTCCACTACAAACCGCTGGCGGACGGGGATGAAACCGCGATGGTAGTCGGGCCGGAAGGCGAGGAAATCTTCGTCAATAAAGACGGGGCGATTAAAATCCATTTCCACTGGAACCGTTACGACAAAGCCGATGATGGCGCGTCCTGCTGGGTACGCGTGGCACAAGGCTGGAACGGTAATGGCTTTGGCTTTATGGCGATACCGCGCATCGGGCAGGAGGTGATTGTCTCTTACCTGAACGGCGATATTGACCGGCCGATTGTCACCGGTTGTGTCTATAACGGCCTGAACCGCCCGCCATTGGATTTGCCGGCCGAGAAAACTCGCACCACGTTTAAAACCAAGACGCACAAGGGCAAAGGCTTTAACGAGCTACGCTTTGAGGATGCCAAGGGCAGCGAGGAAGTCTATATCCACGGCCAGAAAGATTTTACCGCCCATATCGAAAACGATGCCTACTGGCATATCAAACATGACCAGAAACAACGTATCGATAACAACCGTTACCACGATATCCGCGCCGATGACCATCATCAGGTCGCCGGTTCACGCAAAATCACCACCGAAGGGGATGTCTCGCACCGGATAGCGGGCAGCCAGCATATCCAGACCGGCGACGCCACCGTGATTGACAGCGGACAGGAAATTCACCTGAAAAGCGGCGGCAAAGTGGTACTGGAAGCGGCGTCAGAAATCACCCTGAAAGTGGGCGGCAGTTTTCTCAAAGTGACACCGGGAGGGATTTTGTCTTCACCGATTAATGTTGGCCAAGGCTCAGGCGGCAGCGGACGCGGGGTGGAACTGCAACTACCGGAGGGCGTGGCACCGCTACCAGCGGTGGAGTTTCCGGCCAAATCACCCTGTGCCATTCTCGCGCAGCAAGAAGAAAACTGGATTATCACCGGAGCAGAAGAAGCATGATGGAACTTACCGATTGGAAAACCTGGTTAGCACATCAGGACAGAGGGGAGTGTTATTTTCTGGTCAACAGTTTGGCGGAACCGAACCCCGTCCAGCTCTTTTACCTTAACGGCTGGACAGAGCAGGCTTTTCCGCTTTACAGCGGCACGCCGATGAATGCCATGCTGGCGCAAAGCCCGTGGCTTATCAAACCTAAAGCTAATTACCTGTCGGAAGTGGCCTTACAGCTTGATAAACATGAACTCAGCGATACCAGTTGGGGATGGGCTTATCGCAGTACATTACCCTGGTCATTTCAGTTAGAACACTGGCGTTTACACCAGCAGGTTTTGCTGCGTGGCCGTGTGGTTGTTTTGCGTTTGATGGATAACCGTATCTTCACGCCTCTGCTGCCTGCCCTGCAACCGGGTGACTGGCGCGAACTCTTAGCCCCGGTTAACGAGCTGATGATAGATACCCCTGAACCACAGTGTTATTACCGACCTGAAAATTGCAGTCAAGAATTGAAAAAGAATTTATTTGTGCTTGGCGAGCATCTTATTGAAGCGCGTTATTCCGCCGATACTACCCTCAATAATCTGGCTTATGCCTTAAGTTGCCAGCTTTGGGAGGACAATGCCGAATTAGCGCTCAAACTGGATGAGCCGGAAGGGCAATTGCAGAACAGTCTTGTCATGTGGCTGAAACAGGCGAGAGATGAAAAACATAACCTGAATAAACTCACTGTTGAACACTTTATTACAGATAACCAAAAAATTGCACCTAATAAAGACATTTAAGATTAATTTTCCACTATCTATAATCAATTAAGGAAGAAAAGGATGAGTCAGTTACAACCGACGGATTGCATTGATTGCCAAAAAATACTGAAACACTGGATAGAATTTCAATTGGTTGACGAGCAAGGAGAACCTTTGGCTGGAATGCCTTATAAATTAGTTAGTATAAGTAATAAAAAAGATGTCCGTACAGGCGTTACCAATAGCGAGGGGTTATTGCGAGAGGAAAACCTACCACCAACACCAGTGAGACTATGGATTGATGCGCAGAAACTCACCGATGAAATGGAACTTAGACCCTTAAGAACAGTACGTGGGCCGCTAGGTTCAAAAGTAAAACCCAAAGCCAGAACACAAGGCCACTTCTATCGCTATATTAAAATTGGTGACCTTTGCGATAAAACACCCCAAATTGATAACTGGAATGAAGAAGAACTTCCCAAATATCACTTCCCAGATAACAAATTCCTCGGATTTAAAGCCGTATTTGTTGATGCTCGTTGGATATTGGAAGTTTGTCCTTTCCGGGTTTGGGTGTTGTTATTACATCATCAAAAAGAATATTCGCTGGTGAATGCCTATAATCAGGGGTTAATGTCCGTACTGGCTTATGCCAATGCAACAGATAATGGCGACAAAGATACAAAAGAATACAGCGGTTCTGTCTTTCATTTCTTTAAAGAACAGCTCCTCGATTTATCTCGTTTACCTAACCGAATTGAAAAAAAGGATTTTCAGCCTATTGTGTATGATGCACCTTTCAGGGATCGTTATATAGTTGTGGAATTTATTGATACTGATTATGATTTAGATACACAAATGTTTTATGTCGCGAATAACAAGGAATTGATTATCAGTTGGCGAGGTACAGCTAGTTGGACAGATGCTGTTACCACTGATTTAAATTTCAAGCCGACTAAGCTACCCAGTGATTTCATTGGAAAAGGTAGGGTGCATGATGGTTTTTGGAAAGCTTTTTTGGTTGGAATTAATAAATCACCCATAGGAAAAACAAGTGCTTTTGATGATATAAAGGAACTAACAAAAGATAGAAATATATTTATTTGTGGACATAGTTTAGGGGGCGCGCTGGCATTAATTCATAGCGTACAATTAAAAGAATACAATCCATGTTTATATACCTATGGCATGCCCAGAGTATTCACTTACAGTGCAATAATGGAAATTCAGGACATTATTCATTATCGCCATATTAATCGGAATGATTTAGTACCTGGTGTACCTTTCGAAAAAGATATGAATAATTATTACTTTGAAAATGGTTGGGACCCTATGGGTTATGCTATCGAAGCATTGAGTCTTCCGCAGTCTGCCATAGTCACATCTATGTCGCCACTCACAGCGGGTTTGACACCCGCAGCAATGATAACTAGTAGACTCGATAAAATAAAAACAAATGATTTATTTTTACATCAAGGAGAAATTGTCCATTTATATAAGGGGGAGATTGTATATGGTTCCACTGCAAATATAATTTCCCCAATAAATATTGCCGAAAAAGTAGCATTTAATTTTTATTTAATTCCATCATTATTACCCGAAGATTCTATAATTGACAATTTCTTTCCAAAGAATAGACAGCCTGATAAATCAACCTCAAAAAACATACTCCACCATTTTAGTGGGGTTTATATGGATTTTATAAAAGAAAAACTCGTTTCATTATGTATTCCTGAGTACAATGTACTTTATAAAGAAAATATGCAGAATTTTAAAGATAAGATGAATAAACAAAAAAATGAATTGAAAGAGGAATATTTCAATTATCAGTATTTTTTTAATCTGGAACAACAAATTGGCTCACGTTTATCCTTTAGTCAAGAAAGTGAATCAGGGAAACGAGCGATTGCTTATTTTTTATACGGTGAAAAATATAATAAGGACTAATTGACATGAGTAAAGTAAAAATTTTTTTTATTACTACAATTATTCCACTATTATCAGGATGTAGTGAAATCATTGATTCTCAAATCGATAAATACTTTCCACTCAACCCACAATATGATAGTCAATCTATTATAATTTCAAGTATTCCTCCACTTAATACTGAGCTTAGAATTTTGGCAGAGTATTTCTCTAGTAAATGCTCAACGATACAATTAAATTCGGATTTTATGCCTAGTGGAAAAAAATATAGAATAAGAGAGGTGGAATGGGATATTAGTTCTAATAAAAATAATAGATTCGAAACAGAAATTCCTATTAATGGAAGAGGATGGTGCAACTGGGAACTAAGTAAAATTACAATAGGAATTTCTTATGATGAAAAAAACATCACTGATAAAAAAATCAAGATCAATACAGGTGGATTTCTTACTGTTCATATAGAAAACGTAGATGATAAAAAAAATAATGAAACTAAATTGGATAAAATAAATAACATTGTTAACTATACCTCTACGCTTTTTCCTATTTATAAAGAATTTAAAGGGGAATATACAAGGGTGTTTTTTGTTAAGCCTAATGGTGAAGGTGAGCCAAAAATTTCCCTATCAAAAAAAATGAATGGGTATATTTACTATAATCCAAAGTTAGATGAGACAAAAATCACTAAAATTATTATACCTAAAGGAAAAGAACCATCCAGAGTTGAATACCCAGATGGTAAAGTGGATTTTAACAGAGATTCAATTGACTATTGGAAAATAAATAATACATCCCAATGGGAGCGAAAATAAATATCAACATTAGGAACCAAGATAGGGATATCAAGGTTCCTTTAAAAAATAACTGAGGCACAGTAACTGCATAATTAAAGTTTGGATTATGGTGTTTTTATAAAATTATTTCTTTACAAGAGTGTAAAATAATAGACAAAAAATTGAGAAGTATCTTCTTTTTGACTTAATTTATATAATTATTTTCTTTCAAATCTGAGGCGAAATCATGACTAATAAAGCCGTTATTTTATTGAATGACACAACTGATCACGGTGGAAAAGTGGTTACTGCTGTGAGTGGCTACACTTATAAAGGCATTCCTGTTTCTGGAGAAACGGATTTAGTTTAGCTCCCCAAATACAAAGGAATTTTTCCTATTTTCGAGGACGGTGATAATTTAAAAAATAATGGAAAATCCATCGCAGTTGAGGGTATGCATACTGAAGGAGAACGTGCTCTAAATTATTATTTAATACACAATAAGGATTAATTTAACATGAACACAATAAAACTTATTCTCGTTTTCACATTAATTCCATTTTTGACTGGATGCAGTGAAATTTTAGACAAAAAACTTGATGAACACTTCCCACTTAATCAAAAAAATGATGGGCAAGAAATTATTGTATCTGGTATTATACCTGCCAATACTGAACCAAAAATTAGAGTAAGATATACATCGACAAAATGTACTAAAATACATTTGAATTCTGATTTTATGCCCACAGGGCGAGATCAATGGAATACCAATATAGAATGGACTATCCAATATAAAGATAGTAATAAATTTGACACCAGAATTCCTCTTAACGGCGGTGGGTGGTGTGATTGGAAACTTGTCAATATATCTACCGGACTTATTTATACCCAACATCCACTTGCAAATAAACAAACAAAATTTCCTAGAAGCGGGATTCTATCAGTTTATATTAACGGTATGGATGAATCACGTTACTCAAATGAAAAAGATATTGAAAAAAAATAAACTATGCTCCTATATTTTATACGGAATATGAAGAGTATATAGGTAAATATTCTGAAATTTTATTTTCATCCAATGAAAAAACTTCAAAATATCGTCTATGGTTGCATTCAAACAATGATGGGTATATCAATTACAATCCTAAATTAGATAGCTCAAAAATTAAAAAAACATTCGAAGATAAAGAAAGGAAATGGATTGAATATCCGAATGGGGAAATTAAGTATGAAAAAAAATAAACCAGCCATAGGTATGTGAATATCATTCTAAGGAATGACATATATGAATATGCTAAAGATAATCAATTGAAAATTTTTAGATTCTACTCATCCCATTTTAATAGGGGTGAGTATACAGACCATTTGTCATATAAGTTAATATGACATGGCAATGGCAATGGCAATGGCAATAACTTTTCAGAAGAATGGATAATATGGAAATAACAGCAATGCAGCTAAAATTTATCCCATTGGGGAGTCATGATTTATTTTACCAAGGCTCTATTAAGTAATAAAATAAATGATAAAAATATTATAGATAAAGAGAGTGAATTTGTATCATTTTTTTAATTCATTTAAACTGACCATAGCGAATCTTTTATCTATAATTTTTCAGATGTTTTTATTAATTAAGAATATATGGTTATTTTTTAAAAAATAGGATAAAAATATGTATAACAAAGTCATTATTTTATTAAACAACACAGCCGATCACGGTGGAAAAGTGATTACAAGACGGGGCGATTAAAAACCATTTCCACTGGAACCGTTACGACAAAGCCGATGATGGCATGTCCTGCTGGGTACGCGTGGCACAAGGCTGGAACGGTAATGGCTTCTGGTTTATGGCTATACCGCGCAAGGGCCGGGTTTTATCAAATATACAAAGCATCAGTTTTTGACTGAGCTAAAAATGACGATTTTAACAAAGTGACTACTCTTATCAATGGAGGATTCACTGGTTATAATGATAGGTTAGCTTATCTAAAAAGAGCGATTAAGGCATTGAAGGCTGAACATCTTAATCAATTGTTAGACAATGAGAGATTCGAGTTTGCTCGTAGTTCTATCTACAATTACAAAGTTTATTCTTTTGCATAGGGACTCTGGCATGACCCTAATGTAACAGCACACCGAGGAACAGTGAAGGACAGAGATGAAGCTTTGAGAGGTTATGAAAGAGCACAGGAATTAATCACTGCAAATCCTTTTAGGGCTGAACGGTTAAATAGAAGAATGTACGGAATCAGATATCGTGATGTATCAATTATATAAACGGAATAATCACTACCCTGAAAGAAAGAGAAGGAAGAGAAAATTAAAATGTATAAAAAAATTATTTTTTTTATTTTTACCATATTGTCTTCTAATGTTTTTGCTTCTGAGTGGTCTATTGAATTTAGATGTTTTACTTCTGATAGTAAAAAAC
>NZ_JAQRFO010000033.1:0-51970 GCF_028598775.1 Xenorhabdus aichiensis | reverse complement strand
AAGCTAAAAACAGATATTTCAGGAGGTGATACCATGAAGCAGGCAACTCACTCCGTTAATATTGGGAAGGATTATGCTGTAGATAAGGCCGCATTTTTATTATCTAAACCCGTTAATTTCAGCCAGTCAACAGAGATAGAAAGAAGAGATATGAGTGAACAAATTGAAAAAAGAGTAGAAAACCTGGAGTCGGATGCTGCCCAGTTAAAAACGGATGTGTCAGTGATAAAATCCAACTATGCGACAAAAGCCGATATTGAATCTGTGAAAGCGTTAGTTCATAACGAAATTTCATCGGTTAAGAGTATTATTCATAACGAGATTTCGTCAGTTAAAAACATTATTCATCAAGAAATAACAACTGTAAATAAAGAAATGTCCTTGATGCGAAAGGAAATATCTTCTATACACAAAGATATATCTTCTATACATAAGGAAATAGCATCAGGGCATAAAAACACTGCGGCTATTCATAAAGAAATATCATTAATATATAAGAAAATAGCGGATCAAACCAAATGGATGGTGACAATAATGTTTGGTTTCTCTGGGATCGTTATCGCAGCTATGAAATTTATGATTTGAATGATCACAATGATAAATTAATTATTTTTTGATTAAACCATTATTTATTTACTCTTTTTATCATTAGTATTAATGGATTTGATAAATGGCTTTAACAGGCTGAGGGTAAGACATGTTTTTTATTCGTCCAACACAGATATTAGATGCCGGAGTATTACCAGCAATAGAACGATCAGCGGGCCAGCTATTTCTCTCGACACCTGAATTGTCATGGATTGCTGATGGTCATACCCACACGGAACAGCAGCATTTAGATTATATTTCGCAACAGAATAGTTGGATTGCCTTGAATGACGATAATCAGCCTGTCGGTTTTATTTTGGTAAAACCGTTGGATGATGGCTTACATATTATGGAACTTTCGGTGCATAGGGATTGGCAGAAGAAAGGTATAGGAAAAGCGCTGATTGATACCGTTATGCAGGTCGCTGAACAGCGCGGCTTTCAGGCTGTCACGTTGACAACTTTTCGTCATATAAACTGGAACGCTCCATTTTATCAGCGACTGGGGTTTTCTATCTTAGAACCTCGGCAAATTACTGGTGCTTTGTGTCAGATCCTGCAACGTGAAATTGAATATGGGTTTGCAGAAAATCAACGCTGTGCAATGAAGCGTTTGGTTGTTACAACAGATTGTCACGATTGAGTTTTGAGAATAGAGACTGCGGGTTGTTACTCTGCATCAAACACCGTTTTACTGTGCCTGATGCAGATATATGATTTTATAGTGTGTGATTTAAGGCTTTCCAGCTTTAACTTCTCTGCCTCGTAATAGTTTTCTGACCCAGAATCGGTTTGGGTGCAAGGCCGCCAATGTTTCATCATCAAGTGGTAGAGCTTCACCAAAAATCTGCCCTGCGAGTAATTCTGCGCTCAACGGAGCAGAACATAATCCACGGGAACCCAATGCACCAATGACAAATAAATCAGGATAACAAGGAGATTCTTCAATTGTCTCATCAGTGTTTATCCGTTGAGATAAACCGGCATATTTGGCCATAATTTCACTGAAAATAGGCACATTGCCAACCATTGGCATATGATCTCGAATAACACATCGTATACCTTGGCGGGATTTCGCTTCTGAAATATTGACCTGTTTCACCCAATCGACATCGGGTAAAGATTTCAATAAACGATCACGATTTTCTTGTTGTTCTGCGGAAGAATACTGAGTATTAACTTTCCCTCGCTGATAGCTAGCACCGATACAATGATGTTGATTGTGAGGATTAACAGGAGTCAGATAGCCATCGTAACACAGCACGTTTTTCAGTTGGCTGAGATGGGTAGTGGTCGGGATATGGCTGACTTGTCCACGAACAGCAGTAACGGGAAGCTTTTCAGTTTGTGCAAATTGCGGTAGGCAGTGTCCATTAGCAATGATAACGACCTTGTGGTTTTTGCGCAGCGACTGCCCCTGGTGTTCAATATGCAACTGCCAACCGTATTCATCTTGAACTAATTGAGTCATTTTGTGGTTGAAATAGGTGAGCATTCCATGCCGTTCTGCCAGATTGATGGCTTCCTGAGTCAATTGAGCCGGAGATAACCATCCTCCCTGTGGATAGTGGATACCATGATAATTAACATCTAATCCACTCGCTTGGCTCAATTGCTGGCGATCCATTCCAATTGCAATTTCTTCTAACCACGATGTTTGCAGCATCTTGGCAATTTTTTTGTCACTTTTTTCATCGTAAGCCAACTGACTGACACCGCACCATTGATAATCAAAGGAAACATTTTCATCAATTAGCTGATCATATTGACGGCGGGCAAAGGTAAAGGCGGAGATAAAGAAACGTTCCAGTACGTCGTCACGGCCATTCAGCAACGGGTAAATGGCTCCCTGCTGATTACCTGATGCATTTTGTGCGGGTTGGTTATCTTGGCAATACAGTGTGACTTTCGCGCCCCGGCGTAATAGTGCAAGTGCAGTTAATACACTGGCGATGCCGCCACCAATGATGGCGATATCATCGGTATCAGTAGCTGCTTGTCGAGCAAACCATGGAGTACCTGAGGAAGAAAGAGGGGAATGTGCTGATGGAGCTAGAACCCCTGTCAGCATCTCTCTTTTGTGTCCGAAGCCTTTTATTTTCTTGACATCAAATCCGGCTTCCTGCAATCCACGTCGAACGACTCCGGCTGACGTAAATGTCGCAAATGTTCCTTCCGGACGAGAAAATCTTGCCATTGCAGTGAACAGTTGTTCGCTCCACATCTGCGGGTTTTTGGATGGTGCAAAACCATCTAAAAACCAAGCATCAATTTTTCCAGTTAAATTCGAATTTATCCTCGGTAATAGATCATTTACGTCACCAAACCAGAGATCCAGTGTGACAGCGCCATTATTCAGCATTAGTCTGTGGCAGCCCGCAAGAGGTAAAGGCCATTGCTGACATAATTCTTTAGAAAATACGTGAAGTTCTGGCCAGCGCTGATGCGCAGTCTTCAAGTCTGCTGTCGTTAATGGGTATTTTTCAAAACTGATGTAATGAAGCCGTTTTAAAGATGCATCAGGGGGTTGTTGTCTAAAAATTGAAAAAGCTCGACAAAGTGTCAGGAAATTCAATCCAGTACCGAATCCAGTCTCGGCAATAATACAATCAGGGCGGGAGTGCGTATTAAAACGTTGGGGAAAATGATTACCTTTTAAAAATACATATAAAGTTTCTTCCAAGCCATCTTGATTTGAAAAATAAACATCATCAAACTGCTCAGAAACGGGTGTACCCTGTTCATTCCAGTTTAGGGTTGCGCTGCTGATAGCACTGTTTTTCACAATAATGCCTGTATGGTTGACAAGAATAATCTGGAGATTTTAACGGTGTTCATACTGTTGTACCACCCATGAGAAAAGTTAACACTTGAGTCCAGATCAACTTTTCCGTGAATTTTTAACCTGATCGGACTTGTTCGGCGTACAAGTGTACGCTAAAGTGCGGGGCAGAAATCCCGCAGGTAAAAATGATGAGGTAATGAATGAAACGTGCAGTAATCACTGGTCTGGGGATTGTTTCCAGTATTGGTAATAACCAGAAAGAGGTGCTGGAGTCTCTGAGAGAAGGCCGTTCCGGGATAACTTTTTCTGAAGAATTCAAAGAGATGGGGCTTCGTAGCCATGTCTGGGGTAATATAAAACTGGATATATCAGGTCTAATTGATCGTAAAACTCAGCGTTTTATGAGCGATTCATCTATTTATGCTTATCTTGCAATGGATGAAGCGATTAAAGATTCTGGTTTGTCTGATGAGCAAGTTTCCAATTTGCGCACTGGTCTGGTTGTGGGTTCAGGTGGCGGTTCTCCACGTAATCAGGTTAATGGATCGGATGGTATGCGAGCCAAAGGGCTGCGTGGCGTTGGGCCTTATATGGTGACGCGGGCAATGGCTTCTGGTGTATCAGCCTGTCTGGCAACACCATTTAAAATCAAAGGGGTGAACTATTCGATTAGTTCTGCCTGTTCGACTTCTGCACATTGTATTGGTCATGCGGTTGAATTGATCCAGCTTGGTAAGCAGGATGTTATTTTTGCCGGCGGCGGTGAAGAACTGAGCTGGGAAATGGCCTGTGAATTTGATGCAATGGGAGCGCTTTCTACTAAATATAACGAAACACCAGAACTCGCTTCCCGCACTTATGATCAGGGGCGTGACGGTTTTGTCATTGCTGGCGGTGGCGGTATCGTTGTGGTTGAAGAATTAGAGCACGCATTGGCTCGTGGCGCACATATATATGCTGAAATCATCGGTTATGGGGCAAATTCTGATGGTGCAGATATGGTCGCACCTTCTGGCGAAGGGGCTGTTCGCTGCATGAAGCTAGCTCTCGACGGTATTGAAGGTGGCGTGGATTACATCAATACCCACGGAACATCGACCCCGATTGGTGACTTGAAGGAGTTGGGAGCTATCCGCGAAGTGTTTGGTGACAACACACCTGCTATTTCGGCCACCAAAGCGATGACGGGGCACTCTTTGGGAGCGGCTGGTGCGCATGAAGCAATTTACAGTCTATTAATGCTGGAACATGGCATTATTGCGCCAAGTATCAATATTGATAACTTGGATGAGAATGCGTTAGGTATGAATATTATCACTGAACCTACCGAACGCGAGCTAAGAACAGTGATGTCCAATAGCTTCGGGTTCGGCGGTACAAATGCATCCCTGGTGATGCGCAAATACTCGAACTGATTTTCTGACGACTGAAAAACTCATCAGTTAAAATGAAAGCCAATCCACTGATTAGATGGATTGGTTTTTTTAATTTATACGGCCCTGTTTTTATTACGGCGTTTATTTATTATCCGTAAAACAGGTGGAATAATAATCACTAATGCACCGAGTACCAGTAAAGTTTGGGCAATGGTGCTGCTCCATAGGATCTCGAAATTTCCGTTACTGATTGATAGTGCGCGTCTCAGGTTTTGCTCCAGCATTTCACCTAATACAAATCCCAAAATAAGCGGTGACATCGGGAAATTCATTTTTCTGAGGATATAACCAAAAACGCCCAATCCAACCATCAGCATAAGATCGAATGTCGTACTGTGTACGGCATAAACCCCGACTGCTGAAACAATGGCAATGGCAGGAACTAAAAACCACAAGGGAATATTCAACATACGGGTAAATAACCCAATCATCGGGATATTCATGATCAGCAATAGAACGTTGGCGATCAGTAAGGCGGCAATGAGTCCCCAAACTATATCCGGTTGTTCTGTGAACATGGCGGGGCCGGGTGTGATGTTATAGAGGGTCAGAGCACCTATCATGACTGCTGTTGTCCCTGAACCGGGTACACCGAGGGTAAGCATGGGAATGAATGAACCACAGGCTGAAGCATTATTAGCAGCTTCTGGGGCCGCCACACCACGAATATCACCTTTGCCAAAGGAGTCGCTATTCCCACTGATCCGTTTTTCCGTCATATAGGTGATTGCGCTGGCAATCGTTGCCCCAGCACCGGGTAGGATACCCACGAAGAACCCAATCACTGAGGAGCGTAATATTGGCCCAGTACAAACTGCGGCTTCTTTTTTATTGAAAAGCAGGCGTCCGGTTTTACTTATCAGTTTTTGTCCCGTAGAGGTACTTTCCAGCATCAACAGAATTTCACTGACTGAAAATAGGCCAATAACGACGACAATAAATTGAATGCCATCAGAGAGATGGACGCTATCAAAGGTGAAACGATAAACCCCGGTATTGGCATCGACTCCGACTGTAGCCAAGCCCAGACCGATTAAGGCAGCGAGTAAAGATTTGATAGGATTCTGGCTCATCATGCTGCCGAGGCAAGCGATAGCAAAAACCATCAGGGCAAAATATTCGGCCGGGCCAAACGCCAAAGACCACTTTGCCAGAATAGGCGCGAACAGGATAATACCAATAATGGCTAAAAGTGAGCCACAAAACGAACTGACCGCAGAGATAGAGAGAGCAACACCGGCTTTTCCTTGTTTTGCCATCGGATGGCCATCAAGCGCTGTCATAATCGCAGCGGCATCTCCTGGCACATTCAGCAGAATTGAAGAAATTCGGCCCCCATATTCACAGCCAATATAGACCGTTGCCAATAAAATTAAGGCGGATTCCGCAGGTAATTTTAATGCAAAAGCCAATGGTAGCAAGATAGCCACGCCATTGATTGGGCCAAGGCCGGGGAGCAGGCCGACAATAGTACCGATAAAACAGCCGATTAACGCAATGACTAAGTTCTTGGGTATTAATGCGACTTCAAAACCCTGACTCAGATATATCCAAGTATCCATCGTTGACATTCCCCTTATCTTAGCCAATTGCCGAGTGGCAGAGTGACATCTAACAGGCGGTCAAATGCAAAAAAGAGCGAGACACCAAGAAACACGCCGGAAATAACCGCCACAGGAAGTGTGGCGTTAAATAATAACGCCACACTAATGGTCAATAACGTCGTTGCCAGAGGAAAACCCAGCCACTCAAATGTCCATGCATAAACGACTAATGAGGTAATCAACAAAAGTAAGCGGCGTAATACTTGTGCTGTAGGCCACTGGGTGAGCTCAGGTTTTTTGAATAGCAGTAACAAAGAACAGAGTGCCATTAACGAAATAATGGCGATTGGAAATGGTTGGGGTCCTAAGGGTTCATAGCTGTATTCACTGTGAATGCCCCAGCCAATGGTTAGCCCGATCCCACACAGTACCAGCCATACAACGGCAAATATACGATCGCTCATGATGCCTCCTGTTATTTTGCTAAACCAAAGGATTTGGCCAGTTCATGGTATTGGGAAACTTGTTTTTTCACATAGTCGTCCAGTTCTCTGCCAGTCATGTTGAATTCAAAGAGTCCACGTAGCTCGCGTTGTTTTTTGAACTCTTCTGTTTGTTGCAGTTTGTTAAATATCTCTACCCACCATTGGTACTGTTCATCAGTGACTTTTGGCCCTACGTAAAAACCGCGAATAATTGGCCAGACGAGGTTATAACCCTGCTCTTTGGCTGTTGGAATACTTGCTAAATTGCCATTCAGGCGTTTATCAGCATAAACTGCAAGGACACGGATTTTCTCGCCACTGAGATAAGGCAGAGTTTCACTCAGATCTCCGGAAACGACCTGAATATGATTACCAAGTAGGGCAGTGATGGGTTCGCCACCCCCTTCAAACGCGACATAGCGCATTTTGCGTGGATCAACCCCAATCTCTTTCGCCAGTAATGCTGTTTTCATCCAATCCTGGCTGCCGATGGATGCACCTGCGCCGAATACAATGCTGGCAGGCTCTTTTTTGAATGCCTCCATGAGATCTTTCAAGGTCTTGTAAGGCGAATCCTTGCGAACGGCGATCATACCGTAGTCAGTACCGACGCTTGCCAGCCAACGCACATCATTCACGTTGTAACGGCCAAATTTCCCTTGGGAAAGATTCAACAGAGAACCGCCAGAAAAAGCCACGATAGTGCCAGGTTCAGCAGAGCGTTGGGCAACGATGGCATTATAGGCAACAGCACCGACACCACCGGGCATGAAAGTTACACGCATAGGGGTATTGATGGCTTTGCTATCCAATAATGAAACTTGAACTAACTTACAGGTCAAATCAAAGCCACCACCGGGTTTGGCTGGCGCAATGCATTCGGTTCTATCGGGGGTATTGGCTGCTAGGGTGTTGGCACAGAAAAGTAAGCAGGCAGTCGCTAATAAGGTCTTGAATGTTTTCATTTTGATTCCTCACATAGCTCCAGTAAAGGGAATAAGTTGACAAATATCAGGAGCATTTTATTTATAGATGCGAAACCTTTCATTTACCTTTCATTAACAATAAAAAGTATCTGGATGTGACTTTAGTCACTTAATTTGCGTAGTTTTTCACATTACATAGAAGAGGAAAATCCTCTTATTATTGTAATGGGTTTTATATAGTTACAAGTATATTGAAAAAACACATTGGGCTTAAATAATCCTGATTATAAAAAATAAAACCAGGATTATTAACCATAAGTTAAATGAATTTTATTTAGTTAAATTATTGTTATATCGACTTCATGCGGAGTTGATTTTATATCAAGATCTATTCTATTCTTTTTGAATTTTTTCATTTGAATTTGGGTAGAACTATCAATTTTTGGTACTCTTGTAGCTATTATGAATGCTTTTTTATTATCTAATGGATTTAAATTTAGTAACTCAACGGTATTATATATTTGTTCCATGGCTCTTTTAACATCAGAACCTTTTAGTTCAATGTAGATTTCTTTTTTATCATGCTCCCTAATAACTAAATAATCACATTTTTTCTCTAATCTATTATTAATATATCCATCATCTATTTTTATTTCGTATAAATTCAATCTTTCTTTATTAAAAATGATGATGTTGCTTCTGTTTTCAGACAAAGATATATGCCCATTCTTTGTGTTGCAATAAGGAGAGTTGATGATTTCTCGATAAGCATTACTGTTCATTAATTAATCTCCGAATTCTATGTCTAATAATTTACCAAAGTCTTTTGATATAGTATTAGATATATCATCAATAAAATCTGCATTGATTAATTTTTCCTCCTTATCGAGTATATCATGAGCGATACCATCATTAATTAAGTATGCTGATACATCATCAAAATCTACAATTTCTTCATCTTTGATGATTTCATTAATTTTATTCCTTTTGGATGGATTATTTTTGATTATATTAGATGCCAATATTAAATTATTTATAGAGGAAACAATATAGGGACTGTGGGTTGTTATTGTGAAATTTGCCTCTTTTGTATGGTTATATGCTATCGATATTAAAGAAATAATTCCTTTTTGAGCTACAGGAAATAAATGAGCTTCTGGTTCTTCGATGATAAAGTCAGTATAGCCGTCTTGACTGGTAGTAAAAGGCCAAAATGTTAATATTGAAATCATAGGTATTAGTTCTTGTTGGCCTGAACTGGTGTGCTCTGATCTAATCCTACTGTTTTTATTAATTATCCATTCTTCATCATTATCTATTTCTATTTTCCCTTTTAATAATTCATTAGTTATTTTTTCTACGCTATCTGGTAAATTAGTAGGTTCTGAAATTCCTAATTCAATACATGATTTAGTCATTCCGTAGTCATTCGCAAATTTAGAAATGAAGTAATCAATATTAATATCATCACGAGATAGTTTAAATATATGTTTTTGTAGACCAGAAAAAAAGGATCTCCCCGCAGGAATATAAAGAGGTTTTTCTGAATGTAATCCTAATGTCCTTTTTGCATAAAAATTGCTAAAATTTCGCCTTTTTATATATCCTTTAAAATCGTTTTGATTGCTATCTATATTTAGCTGTTTTATAGCTTCTTCGACATTTTCTGAAAATTTTGGGTCGTTAAATGTAAAATTTAATTTAGAATTTTTATTATATATTTTGAATGAAAATTTGTTATTACAATAATCGATATTAAATGATTTTTTTTCCCAAGTATAGACAGGAAAGATTCTTTTAAATCTAAATTCTAATAATGATTCATATGAGTTATTATTGTTTTTATCATCACTAATGTAATCTGTCGTAATATCATGAATGTCTTTAATAAAAGCAATTAATTTCGCAAGTAAACTTTTTCCCGCCGCTTGAGGTCCAATTAATATATTGATTTTGTTTAATTTTATTTCCATTTTCCGGATTGAAACAAAATTCTCAACGATCAATTTTTCCATAATGTTATCCTAAGTGACATTAATTTATTTCGATAAGTATATGCTGATTTTTTATTAATACTAAATTATTCCTCATCTTACTATGCAATTTATCAAATTAGAAGTCGCTTTACTTAAAGATTCGAGGCGTATTCCATTATTTAATCGGTAGCATGTTCTTGGGCAAGTATAATTGAGCAAAAACGACCTTAGTGATTCAGATGAACCATCAACTATCCGACTAACTCATTTATCTCAATGAGAATAATCTTTTGCGAGAGGGTTCTCATTTTATGTTATCCCATTAGCAATTACGTAATCTGAATATTGCAATTGTATAGCATCCTACCATTATCTTTATGGTTTGGTTGTTTTCGGACTTAGCAATAAAGAATGCGTACAAGATGGGATAATCTTACGGACTGCATGGATGAAATTTTTTATTACAATTAAAACAATAGGATATATTTAAATGCGTCTCTTATTAGTTGAGGATCACCCTGACTTATCACACTGGCTGCAAAAAGCACTAAGCAGCCCTGGATTTGTCGTTGATCTTGCTGAAGATGGAATTGCGGCAGATCAGCTTTTGCTGACGGAAAATTATACACTGCTGATCTTGGATGTCGCCTTACCCAGATTGGATGGAATTTCCCTGTTATCACGGCTGCGTAAGCGCGGGCAAAATTTGCCGGTGTTGTTATTGACTGCCAAAGCGGATGTTGCAGACCGAGTGAAAGGGCTAAATTCGGGCGCTGATGACTACTTAACTAAACCTTTTGATTTTGAAGAATTAGAAGCCCGTATTCGGGCACTGTTACGCCGTGGTGTTGGTTTGCAGCTAGGAATGCAGCAATTCGGCTCACTGGCTTACGAAGACGCAGGTTATTTTTTATTGAATAATCAACCGTTGGCGTTGACTCCCAGAGAATTCTCAGTTTTAACAACCCTTTTTCACCGTCGTGGGCGCCCTGTCTCGAAACAACAACTGTTTGAGCAGGTATTTTCTTTATCCGATGAAGCAAATCCCCAAAGCATCGAATTGTATGTGCATCGGTTACGGAAAAAGCTCCTCAACAGTGATATAGGAATATGTACGTTGCGTGGATTGGGATATCGATTGGAGTTGCAGAAATAATGAAACTGTTCAAAATACCACGCTCACTGTTTCATCAGTTACTCCTGTTTTTTGGTGTGCCACTGTTGTTATTGGGCGGGGCTTCTGTGTATACCCATTATTTCAGTGCGAAAAATGCGGCGACACTTGCTTATGACCGGACGTTACTGGCATCGGCAAGAACAGTTGCGGAACGTCTGACAGTAAAGAACAAACAGTTAAACGTCGATGTGCCTTATATCGTTTTGGACAGTTTTGAACGTAATACGAATGATCGTCTTTACTATCAGGTGATATCACCGGAAGGGAGAACCATTTCCGGTTACGATAATTTACCCTCCATTCCTCAATATACCCAGCGTTCGCAACTGTATACGGCCTTAGTATATTTTTATAACGCAGAATATCAGGGGTACCCCATCCGTGTTGCGGCCTTGTATCAGCCGATCAACGAAGGGGGGTTAATGGGCATGGCATTGATACTGGTGGCTGAAACCGTGGATTCCCGCCAGTATTTAGCGCGACAATTACTGATTTCTTCCCTGATAAGTCAGGGAACCGTCGTGGTATTGACACTGATTCTTGCTTATTTCCTGTTAAAGCAGCTTCTTAAACCACTGCGCAGGTTATCGGGCATGATGGTGCTTCGTTCAGCCAATGATTTAACTCCATTGCCGGATATTTTGCCGTGGTCAGAGCTTTCACCATTGCTTCGGGCATTTAATCGCTACATAGAACGGTTGAAACTGATGGTTGGGCGTCAAGCGCGGTTCAGTGCCGATGCTTCTCATCAACTCAGGACACCTTTGAGTGTATTAAAAACGCAGATAGCAGTGGCACTCAATGACCAAGATCCCCATCCGAGTGGAAAAATCATCAAAGCTATCAACAAGACCGTAGATAACATGATCTCACTGACCGATCGTCTGTTGTACCTTTCACAGTTGAAAGTGCATGAGAAAGAAGCCATCCAGAATTATCAGCCCGTCAATATTGTGGAATTATTACAGCAAGCCTGTTTTTCTCGTTTGCAACAGGCGGAAAGCAAAAATGTTGATTTGGGTTATGAAGGGGAAAATGTCTTTTGGATCAAAGGGGAGCCAGTATTGTTGACAGAAATGTGTGCTAATTTGTTAGATAACGCCATTAAATATACGCCTGCTGCGGGAATGGTGACGGCAAGAGTGAGCATGACAGCGGACAAAAAATACTGTTGCCTCGAAGTTGATGATTCAGGGCCGGGCATCGCGCAAGAAAATATAACTCAATCGCTGATGGCGTTTAACCGTCTGGATAATGCAGCGGGGCTGGAAGGCGCTGGGTTGGGGCTGACTATTGTCAAAGATATCAGCCTGTACCACGGTGCGACTCTCCAGCTTTTGCCCAGTGCGACACTGGGCGGTTTGCTGGTGAGAATTCTATTCAGACTTCCGGCGAGTGAGAGGGGTACGTAGGCGCTGGGCGAGTATAACCCCTGCCAGAACAATGCCGCCACCGATCAGATGATAGCTTTGCATTTTCTCATGCAGAAACACTATGGCGATGATGGCGGTAAATACAGGAGCCAGATTCATAAATATAGAAGTCATATTCGCGCCTAGGCGAGTCACGCCCTGTATCCACAGATAGGGCGCAACAATTGAGGCGGGGATGCCCGCGAACAGGACTAACGAAATGTTATCGCTGGTTAACTGGACATCTTTTGTCATCATGAAATTAGGCAAAAGCAGCAAAAGGCTAAACCCGATTTGTATATAGAGTGATTGCCAATTGGGTAATGGGATTGCCCAACGTTTTGTTAATACGCCATATAAGGCGTAGGAAGCGGATGCAATAAATAACATCACTTCGCCGATCCCCAGACCGTGCTCTAATAAAGAAGCGGGTTCACCTTTGCTCACCAGCCACACCAGGCCGAACAACGAAAACACGGTACCCAGGGTGATACCTACTGTGGGGGCAACCCGTAAGGCAAAGATACTGATGATCACCGTCAACAACGGAATCAGTGAGGTAAAGATCCCTATCAATGTTGCACTCACCGTATGGGCAGCGTAATAGGCCATACTTTGGTTAAGTACCATGCCTAGAGTACCCAGAATCAATAACTTCCACCAATACTGGATAACCATTTTCCGCTGTTTCAGAACAGGCCATAAAACGAAAGGAGTCAGAACCAGAAAAGCGATGAACCAACGATAGAAAGCAATGGCAGCAGGCTCAATTGACGTGGCGGCTGCTTTACTGACAACGGCATTAATTGACCAAATCAGAACAGCAATTAAGGGAAACAAGAAATTTATCATTGAATTAATTTATTCATGTAAGTGCATAGTGTATTTAGTGTAACAATGACCGATTTTTTGTATATAGTGATAATCAGACAACAGATGTGGCAATCCAGATAATTCTCCCATTTCTGATAATAGGTTTTATGTCGATTAAATGGCAGAATAGTGGATCACGCCTATTTAAGTCGTTGGATGAGAAAAGTGAAAATTCTGGTTGATGAAAATATGCCTTACGCTGAACAACTTTTTCAGCAATTGGGCGAAGTACGGGCAATTCCGGGGCGCCCAGTCCCTGCGGGTGTTCTAGAACAGGCTGATGCCTTTATGGTGCGTTCTGTCACTAAAGTTAATGAATCCTTGTTGAAAGGCAGTTCTATTAAATTTGTGGGTACTGCCACTGCGGGGATGGATCATGTTGATCAGCAATGGTTGTCGCAGGCAGGAATTGGCTTCTCAGCCGCGCCGGGATGCAATGCGATTGCCGTTGTTGAGTATGTGTTTTCTGCACTGATGTTATTGGCGGAACGGGATCAATTTCAACTCAAAGATAAAACTGTCGGCATTGTCGGCGTGGGTAATGTCGGAGGGCGTCTGGCTGACCGGCTGACTGCTTTGGGTGTGAAAACCTTACTGTGCGATCCTCCTCGTGCCGATCGTGGCGATGAAGGTGAATTCTGGCCGTTGGAGAAATTAGTACAGGAAGCGGATATTCTGACTTTCCATACTCCACTTAATAAATCAGGCTGTTATCAGACTTATCATCTGGCCGATGCAGAATTACTTTCTGCATTACCGGACAACCGAATTTTGATTAATGCCAGCCGTGGTGAAGTGGTTGATAATCAAGCACTACTTTCAGTACTACAAAGTGGGAAAAAATTACGTGTTGTGCTTGATGTCTGGGAACCAGAGCCTAACCTTTCATTGCCCTTACTGGCTTTGGTTGATATCGGTACACCCCATATTGCCGGGTACACTCTGGAAGGCAAAGCACGTGGTACGACTCAGGTCTTTGAAGCTTATTGTGAATTTTTGGGGCAGCCGCGCAGGGCGGAATTGTCCGACCTTTTGCCTGAACCTGATTTCAGCCATATCACCGTACATGGTGAAGTGACACAAAGCATCCTGAAGCGCTTGATACATTTAGTGTATGATGTGCGCCGTGATGATGCACCACTACGTCAGGTCGCTGAACAGGATGGCGCTTTTGACCGATTGCGTAAAAACTATCCAGAGCGCCGGGAGTGGTCTTCCCTGACGGTGCATTGTGACTCAGAAAAAAGCGCTCAATTACTGTCTGAAATTGGGTTTAACGCTAAAGCGATTTAATACAGGCAGGCGTTCCTGCCTGTCAGCAAAATAAAAGAAGTGGAGAAAACCAACATGTCAGAAGGCTGGAATATTGCGCTCTTGGGTGCAACAGGCGCAGTAGGTGAAGCGATATTGGCGTTATTACAGGAGCGCCAGTTTCCGGTTGGTAAACTGCATCTTCTTGCCAGTGAGCAAAATGCTGGAAAAATCCAGCGTTTTAACGGTAAAAACATCACCGTTCATGATGCCGCGGAATTTGATTGGTCACAGGTACAGCTTGCGTTTTTTGCCGCGACAATGGAAGCAACGGCACAATATATTGAAAAAGCAACGGACGCTGGCTGTCTGGTGATTGACAGCAGCGGCTTGTTTGCCGCAGAGCCTGATGTACCGTTGGTCGTGCCGGGAGTTAACCCACACGCTTTGGCTGAATATCGCAACCGTAACATCATTGCTGTGGCGGACAGCTCAACAAGCCAGGTTTTGACGGCCATTAAACCATTGATTGATGTCGCAGGTATTGCACGTTTACATCTGACCAATTTATTGCCGGTTTCTGTGCATGGTAAAGCTGCTATTAATGAATTGGCAGGGCAAAGCGCCCGTTTATTGAACGGCATTCCGCCGGATGAAAGTCTTTTTAGCAAACAATTGGCTTTCAATTTGCTGCCTTTATTGCCTGATGTTGAAGGCTCAGTACGCGAAGAGCGTCGTATTGTCGATCAAATTCGCAGAATATTACAGGACGAAGGGCTGCCCATTTCAGTCAGTTGTGTTCAATCTTCGGTTTTCTACGGAATTGCCCAGATGGTGAGTGTGGAAACGCTGCGTCCAGTCGGTATAGGAGAAGCTCGTGGAGAACTTGAACGTTTTGCAGAAATTCAGGTCTCAGAAGAGGGGGATTACCCCACTCAGGTCACGGATGCATCCGGCAGTGACGGGTTGAGTATTGGCTGTCTGCGTAATGATTACGGTATGCCGGAGATGCTACAATTCTGGTCTGTTGCCGACAATATCCGTTTTGGCGGTGCGCTGATGGCGGTTGAAATCGCAGAAAAACTGATGCAGGAGCAATTCTACTGATGTCTGATGCAGAGCCGAGTCAGTCTGTACCAGAGGCAAAAAAAGTGAAAATTGCACTGGGGATTGAATATGATGGCAGCCGCTATTATGGTTGGCAGCGCCAGCAAGAAGTAAAAAGTGTACAGGAATGTCTGGAAAAAGCCCTGTCAAAAGTGGCAGATGAACCGATTTCGGTTTTCTGTGCAGGCAGAACAGATGCGGGGGTACATGCTACCGGGCAGGTAGTACATTTTAAAACCTCGGCACAACGTAAAGATGCTGCCTGGACAATGGGCGTTAGTAGCCATTTGCCACCCGATATCGCAGTGCGCTGGGTAAAAACGGTGGATGATGAATTTCATGCCCGTTTCAGCGCAACGGCACGCCGCTATCGATATATAATCTTTAATCATCGCTATCGCCCTGCGGTGTTAGCACAGGGTGTCACGCATTTTCACTATCCATTGGATGAGAGAAAAATGCATGAAGCGGCACAGAGTTTACTGGGAGAGAATGACTTTACTTCTTTCAGGGCAGTACAGTGCCAATCTAATTCACCGTGGCGCAATATGATGCACATTAATGTCAGCCGGCATGGGCATTATGTGGTGGTGGACATTAAAGCGAATGCATTTGTTCATCACATGGTGCGTAATATTGTTGGCAGTTTGCTGGAAATTGGTTGTCGTAATCAGGATATCGGCTGGATGGCTGAACTATTGGCACTGAAAGACAGAACAAAAGCGGCGGCAACAGCCAAAGCTGAGGGATTATATTTAGTTGCGGTGGATTATCCTGAGCACTTTGGTTTACCTGAACCCATTATGGGGCCGTTGTTTCTAGCTAATGATTTAATCTGACATTTTCAAAATGTGACAGGGATGTTCGAGCATAACGAGGAATATTATGGAGTTTTTAACTCATTTTGTTGATTTTGCTAAGTTCATTGTCGATTTTATTTTACACATTGATGCACATTTGAAGGAATTGGTCAGTGATTATGGCAATTGGGTATATGGCATCTTATTTCTGATCATATTTTGTGAAACGGGTTTGGTGGTCACGCCATTTTTGCCGGGAGATTCGCTGCTGTTTGTGGCAGGCACGTTGTCTGCATTAGATTCCAATGATCTGAATGTACATATTATGGTGGCGTTGATGATTACAGCGGCGATTATTGGTGACGCTGTAAACTATACAATTGGTCGTATTTTTGGTGAGAAATTATTTACCAACCCGAATTCAAAGATTTTCCGCCGCAGTTATTTGAATAAAACCCATGAGTTTTATGAAAAACACGGTGGAAAAGCGATAATTCTGGCACGATTTGTGCCAATTGTTAGAACATTTGCACCGTTCGTTGCGGGAATGGGGAAAATGTCTTACCGCCATTTTGCTGCTTATAATGTAATCGGTGCATTTATATGGGTGCTATTATTCACTTATGCCGGTTATTTATTCGGTGATATGCCAATCATACAGCAGAACCTGAAATTATTGATTGTTGCAATTATCTTTATTTCTATCCTGCCTGGCATCATTGAAATTTGGCGTCATCGACGAGCTGCATCCAAAAAAGCAGTAGATGGCAAGTAGGTAACCGTTAGCAGGTTTGAACAGTTTTTTATCCACACTGTAATGGCATTGTGGTTTAATGGCACGTAAAACAAAAGCTGGCATAGGCCAGAATCAGACGGAAAAGGTTCATTAATGAGCTGGATTGAAAAGATTCTAAATAAAAGCAAAATCATGCAAACTCGTAAGGCAAGTATACCTGAGGGAGTTTGGACAAAATGTGATAGTTGTGCTCAGGTACTTTATCGTGCTGAATTAGAGCGTAACTTTGAAGTGTGCCCGAAGTGTGATCACCACATGCGGATTTCAGCCCGTGAGCGACTGCACACATTTCTGGATCAAGGGACCGGTATCGAATTAGGCAGTGAACTAGAACCTAAAGATCTGCTGAAATTCCGCGACACTAAAAAATACAAAGATCGTTTGGTAGCAGCTCAGAAGCAGACGCAGGAAAAAGATGCGCTGATCGTGATGAAAGGCTCACTGTACGAAATGCCCGTTGTGGCAGGCGCATTTGAATTTACCTTTATGGGTGGCTCCATGGGCTCTGTAGTCGGTGCGCGTTTTGTCCGCGCCGTTGAACAGTCACTAGAAGACAACTGCCCATTCGTCTGTTTTACTTCCAGTGGTGGCGCACGGATGCAGGAAGCGCTGATGTCTTTGATGCAGATGGCAAAAACCAGTGCCGCGCTGGCGAAAATGCAAGATCGTGGCCTGCCTTATATCTGTGTCCTGACCAACCCGACCATGGGTGGAGTGACCGCAAGTCTGGGAATGCTGGGTGATATCAACATTGCTGAGCCTAAAGCATTGATTGGGTTTGCTGGCCCCCGCGTCATTGAACAGACCGTGCGTGAAAAATTGCCGGCAGGCTTCCAACGCAGTGAATTCCTGCTGGAAAAAGGCGCAATTGACATGATCGTACGTCGTCCAGAAATGCGTGAGAAAATAGCTAATCTGCTTTCGATGTTGACTCGTCAGCCTCATCCCGGTGCAAAAGTAGAAACGGTAGCGGAGATGGTTGCTGAACCCGCTGATGTTGAAACTGACATAAACATCAATCCTAATAAAGAAGATGTCTGATATATTGCAAATTCCTCAAGCCACGTCGTCACTGATGACGTGGCTTTCCTATCTTGGAAACCTGCACGCAAAAGCCATTGATATGGGGCTTGAACGTGTGGGAGCACTCGCCGATCAGTTAGATTTGCTGCATCCGGCACCGAAAGTCATCACCGTGTCTGGCACGAATGGTAAGGGGACGACTTGTCATACCCTTGAATCCATTCTACTGGCCGCTGGCCTGAAGGTCGGAGTGTACAGCTCCCCGCACCTGGTACGCTATACCGAACGGGTACGTATACAGGGCAACGAGCCGACGGAACAGGATTTCTGCCGTGTATTTGCGGACATTGAAGCCCAACGTGGTGATATCACATTAACCTATTTTGAATACGGCACTTTGGCTGCGTTACAGCTTTTTAAAGAAGCTGATCTGGATGTCGTCATTCTCGAAGTGGGGCTGGGCGGGCGTCTGGATGCGACCAATATTGTGGATTCAGACGTTGCGGCAATCACCAGCATTGCACTCGATCATATCGATTGGCTGGGTGCGGATCGCGAACATATTGGCCGTGAAAAAGCAGGTATTTTCCGTCAGGGGCGTTTTGCCGTGGTGGGGGAGCCGGATATGCCACATACCATCGCTGAAGTGGCTGATGAGCTGGGGGCGAAATTGTTTCGTCGCGGTGTTGACTGGGATTTCTCACAGGATGCGGACAGTTGGTACTGGCGCACAGGAGGTCAACAGTTCAGTGAATTGCCCGTCCCCAATCTGCCTCTGGCGAACGCTGCAACAGCGATGGGAGTGATTTACTGTCTGCAGCAGCAGGATGATAACGTCAGTCAGGCCATTAATGAACGAGCGATCCGTGAAGGGTTAAGCAAGGCCCAGTTACCGGGGCGTTTCCAAATCGTCAGGGAAAACCCGCGGGTGATTTTGGATGTGGCGCATAATCCCCATGCAGCAGGTTATCTAGTACAGAAGCTGGCAGAATTGCCCCGCGCACCAAACAGTAAGATCCGCGGTGTCGTTGGTATGCTGGAAGACAAAGATATAGTGGGTACGCTTGCTTGTCTTGCCCAGCAGATTGACGAATGGTACTGCGCGTCATTGCATGAATTTCGTGGGGCAGAAGCAAACATGCTGGCCGAACACCTTGGCGATGCCCGAACATTTGTGGACGTTGAGCAGGCATGGCATCAAGCCATGGCAGAAGCCTCAGCGCAGGATATCATCGTGGTCTGCGGCTCTTTCCATACTGTTGCTCATGTTATGGAGGCAATGGAGGAGGTGAAGGAAGGTGGCAAGTAAATTTCAAAATCGTTTAGTTGGAACCATCGTTCTTGTGGCACTGGGTATAATTGTGTTACCGGTGCTATTTGACGGCGATAAGAAACATAATGAAAGCCAGTTTGCTTCCATTCCGTTGGCACTAAAGCCTGGTGATGAAGAAGATATCGATTTGATCGCACCCCTGACGCAGGATATGCCATCGACACCACCGGAAGGGGCGGCGGAAGCAATGGCAAAGCAAGCACAAGAGCTACAGCCAGATATGCTGTCCAGTTCGTTATTGTCAGAGCCTGCGCCAATGGCACCGCCGCCTGTGGAGATCACGCAAGCGCCCAAGGCGACGGTTAACTCTGAACCCAATCCTCAGCCAAAGGTGGACGTTAAGCGGGAAACGAGGGCTGAAACCAAACCTGAAACTAAGTCTGAAAGCAAATCCACGCCAGTGAAGGCGCCGCAGGGAGTGGCATATGTTGTTCAGCTTGGTGCATTGAAGAATGCGGGTAAAGTGGATGAGATTGTGGCGAAGCTGCGTCTTTCGGGTCATCAGGTCTATATCATTCCTTCTTCTCCAGTACAGGGAGAATTGACGCGGATTTATGTCGGGCCGAATGCATCAAGGCAAACCCTTGAATCCACTTTGCCTGAATTGAAGGAATTGACGGGTTTGCAAGGGCAAATCAAAAACTACAGTCCCTGACCCTATTGGTGTCTTACGGGAAGTGTTTGGCTTCCCGTCGTGATAGTTACAGGTTAGGCCCTTGCGGCGATTGTCGTTTTTGAACCTGCTACGAATTATTTTCAGTAGAGTGAGAAATCTGCTACGCAAACGTTTTCGTTTTCTGTTAGAATGCGCCCGACTTGAATGTCGGGAGCCTGTTTTGGATTAAAATATGGTCTGGATTGATTATACAATTATTGCCATCATTGGTTTCTCGGCACTGGTTAGCCTGATACGTGGTTTTGTTCGCGAAGCGCTCTCACTGGTCACTTGGGGATGTGCTTTCTTTGTTGCAAGTCACTTCTATACTTATCTGGCGGTTTATTTCACCCGCCTGGAAGATGAACTGGTGCGTAATGGGGTAGCGATTGCTATCTTATTCATTGCAACACTGGTTGTTGGTGCGGTCGTAAACTATGTACTTGGTTCACTTGTTCAGCGAACAGGCCTGTCAGGTACTGATCGGGTGCTGGGGATCTGTTTTGGGGCACTGCGTGGTGTATTGATTGTTTCTGCTATTTTATTTATTGCAGATTCTTTCACACCGCTCCCTAAAAGTGAGGACTGGCAACAGTCACAACTCATCCCACAGTTCAGTCAAATTATCAGGTGGTTTTTTGACTACCTGCAAAACGCGTCGAGTTTCCTGCCGGAGAAATCACTCTCTCCGCTTGGCTGATGAGGAAAAACTACATGTGCGGTATTGTCGGTATCGTCGGTTTTACACCGGTTAACCAGTCGATTTATGATGCATTAACGGTGCTTCAGCACCGTGGGCAAGATGCAGCAGGCATTGCAACTATTGATGGTAACAATGAGTTCCGTTTACGCAAGGCCAATGGTTTGGTCAAGGATGTGTTTGAAACACGGCACATGTTGCGTTTACAGGGAACGACCGGGATCGGACACGTCCGTTACCCAACAGCGGGTAGTTCCAGCGCCTCTGAAGCGCAGCCTTTTTACGTGAATTCTCCCTTTGGTATCACACTGGCGCATAACGGCAATCTGACAAACGCACATAAGTTGAAAAAAATGCTGTTTGAACATGCCCGCCGCCATGTTAATACCACATCAGATTCTGAAATCCTGCTCAATATTTTTGCCAATGAACTCACCCAATTCCCGGATTTTCCACTGGAGCCAGATGATATCTTTGCGGCGGTTGCAGCGATGCACAAGAAAATCCGTGGTGCTTATGCCTGTGTTGCCCTGATTATTGGACATGGCTTGGTGGCTTTCCGTGATCCGAACGGTATCCGGCCTTTGGTTCTGGGGAAACGCACGCTGGAAGATGGGCGCAGTGAATATATGGTCGCATCGGAAAGCGTGGCACTGGATACATTGGGTTTTGAATTCCTGCGTGATGTGGCTTCTGGCGAAGCGATCTACATCACTGAAAAAGGGCAGTTATTTACCCGCCAGTGTGCAGAAAATCCTGCATTAACTCCCTGTTTATTTGAATTTGTCTATTTTGCCCGTCCTGACTCCTTTATTGATAAAATATCGGTATATAACGCGCGGTTACGAATGGGCCGGAAACTGGGCGAAAAAATTGCCCGCGAATGGGAAGATCTGCATATTGATGTCGTGATCCCTGTTCCTGAAACGTCTTGTGATACAGCACTGGAAATAGCTCATATTCTGGATAAACCCTACCGTCAGGGGTTTGTCAAAAACCGTTATGTGGGACGCACCTTTATCATGCCCGGCCAGCAGGAACGTCGTAAATCGGTTCGTCGTAAACTGAATGCTAATCGCGCTGAATTCCGTGGTAAAAATGTCTTGTTGGTAGATGATTCCATCGTACGCGGTACGACATCAGAACAAATTGTGGAATTAGCTCGCGAAGCTGGCGCTAAGAAGGTTTATTTTGCTTCGGCAGCACCGGAAGTTCGCTTCCCGAATGTCTATGGCATAGATATGCCTAATGCTAATGAACTGATTGCCCACGGTCGAGAAGTTGATGAAATTCGCCAGCTCATTGGTGCTGATGCGCTGATATATCAGGATCTCAGCGATCTTATCAGCGCGGTGCGTGAAGAAAACCCTGATATTGAAAAATTCGAATGTTCTGTATTTGATGGCATCTATGTTACGAAAGATATCGACCAGATTTACCTCGATTATCTGGAGAACCTTCGTAAAGATGACGCCATGAAATTGCGTGGGCAGAGCGAAATTGAGGATCTGGAAATATATAATGAGGGATAATAACATCCTTATTATCATCAAGTTATTTCCAATATCTCAGAGGGAAGCATGAAAAGATTGATTGTCGGGCTGACGGGAGCAAGTGGCGCGATCTATGGCGTCAGATTATTGCAGGTCTTGCAGTCGGTTGAGGGCATTGAAACGCATCTGGTCATCAGCCAATCCGCCCGGCAGACATTGGCTCTGGAGACGGATTATACGCTGCGGGATGTGCAGGCACTGGCTGATGTGGTGCATGACAGCCGCGATATCGCTGCTTCTATCTCTTCAGGGTCATTTAAAACCTTAGGGATGGTGATTTTGCCCTGCTCGATAAAAACCCTGTCGGGTATCGTGCATAGTTACACTGATGGCTTAATTACCCGTGCTGCTGATGTTGTTTTGAAGGAAGGGCGCAAGCTGGTATTGAGTGTCAGGGAAACGCCTTTGCATTTAGGGCATTTGAGATTAATGACTCAGGCGGCTGAAATAGGGGCGGTGATTATGCCGCCTGTGCCGGCATTTTATCACCGTCCCGATCACATTCAGGACATTATTGACCAGACGGTCAACCGAGTACTCGATCAGTTTGATATCGAGCTGCCACAAGATTTATTTAACCGTTGGCAGGGCGCGAAACAAATTGAAGTTTAAGGTGAATTAGCTTCCGCTTTTAATAAATCTTTGAAGGCTTCCTCTAATTCAAAATAGCGGAAGCCGAATCCCCCTTCTTCCAGCCGCTTGGGAATAGCCTGTTGCCCACCTAAAACCAGCATAGCAGCTTCTCCCATGATTATTTTTAATACAAAGGCAGGAATGCGAATGAAAGCGGGGCGATGTAGTGCGTTTGCCAGTGTTGCACTAAACAGATCATTATGAACAGGATAAGGGGCTGTCATGTTGAACGGGCCGCTCAGTTCAGGCGATACCAGTAGGTAATAGATACCATTGACCATATCATCAATGTGGATCCAAGGCATATATTGTTTCCCATCACCCATTTTCCCGCCTAAACCCAATCGAAACAGTGGCAGCATTTTTTTCAGTGCTCCGCCTTCACTTGCCAGCACAATGCCTGTCCGCAGCAGGCACACTCGGGTTTTTTCACTTTCCGCCTGTAATGCCAGTGTTTCCCACTGTTTACAGAGCTGATGGGCGAATTCGTCATGAGGAAGATCATTTTCAGAGACTACCGCTTGCCCCTGATTGCCGTAATAGCCAACAGAGGAACCGGAAATAAATACAGAAGGCGGAAATTCACTGGCATTAATCAAATGACTTAATTTCTCAGTGAGTTGCCAACGGCTTTGGCAGAGTTCTGTTTTTTGTGCTGATGTCCAGCGCTTATCTACAATGGGTTCACCCGCAAGATTGATGACTGCATCAAAATCATTCAGGTTATTTTTATTTTTCAGTGTTGCCCAACATTCAACTTGTTCGGAGAACAGAGAATATACCTTTTGTGGAGAACGACTCAAAATGGTGATGGAATGGGAAAGCGAAAGTAATTGGCAAGTCAATCGATAACCAATCAGCCCCGTACCCCCAGTAATTAAGATACGCATAGCCACCCCCAGTGACCAAAGTGACCAAATAGATAGTCGGTTATTGACTATAGCAGGGGATGGCCTACGTAACAGCGAAAAATGCTGTTATCTGTTATCAACATCAAGTTTTTCGGTGAAAAATTTTGTCGTTAGCCGAGTAAGCATGATTAGCCATTGTTGTATGCGGCTTGTGTTGCAGGGCGTTGTTCAATTTTCTCAAGCCATTTTTCAACCGCAGGGTAATCATTCAGATTAATTTTTTGATGTTCATGACATCTAGCCCACGGATAGGTAGCGATATCGGCGATGCTGTACTCATGTCCGTCAAGATACGGTGTTTTTTCCAGTTGGGTATTCAGGACATTGACTAAACGCCGTGATTCTTCCATATAGCGATTAATGGCATAAGGTACGACTTCAGAAGCGTAATGATTGAAATGGTGATTTTGGCCAAGCATAGGGCCAAAGCCAGCAACCTGCCAGAATAGCCATTGCAATTGCTGATTGCGTTCACGCACATCCTTGCTCAACAGTTGACCGGTTTTATTCGCCAGATAGAGCAAAATAGCGCCTGACTCAAAGATGGAGATGGGTTCTCCTCCATCAGCGGGTTGGTGATCAACAATTGCCGGAATTTTATTATTAGGCGAAATGGCCAGAAATTCGGGTTTGAATTGTTCGCCGGTGCCGATATTGATTGGATGGACAGTGTAAGGCAGGCCGACTTCTTCGAGAAACAATGATATTTTATAGCCGTTTGGCGTTGGGGCATAATACAGGTCTATCATATAACCTCTAGTAATAATAACGGATGGATAAATATAGTTCCAGTACATTACCACTGGTTTGAGTTGCCTGTAAAATGCCACAAATCCGTCATTTCACTGTTCGTGGATTTATTTTATTCAGTTATGGCAATCTTTATCCGTTTTGGCCTTTTAATTAGGCGCGTTACAGTAGAAACTGGCATGCAAATCGTTTATTAAGGTTTTTAGGATGGTGCAAGAGAAATCAGCAGGTATTGAGTGGGTTGATATCGTCAATGAAGACAATGAAGTGATCGCTCAGGCGACTCGCCAGCAGATGCGTAGCCAAAACTTGAGGCATCGTGCGACTTACATTGTTGTACATGATGGTATGGGCAAAATTCTGGTTCAGCATCGTACAGAAACGAAAGATTTTTACCCTGGAAAATTGGATGCAACGGCCGGTGGCGTGGTCATGGTAAGAGAAAACATGCTTGATTCTGCCCGCCGGGAAGCGGAAGAAGAGCTGGGGATCGCGGGTGTACCTTTTGCTGAACATGGGATCTTTTACTATGAAGAAGAAACCTGCCGGACATGGGGAGGGTTATTCAGTTGTGTCAGCCACGGGCCGTTTGCATTACAGGAAGAAGAAGTCTCGGCTGTTTACTGGTTGTCGCCAGAAGAAATTACTGCCCGTTGTGATGAATTTACGCCGGATTCTCTGAAAGCCCTGTCTTTGTGGCTAGCGCGTAACAGACAGACGGAACTGCCTGAAAATTGATGACATAATAATTTTCATTACCCCTTAATATGCAAGCTCCTCTTTACGAGGAGCTTTTTATTTGTCTCTTTTGCAAGTTAGCGACATTAGATTTAGTTGGCACTATGATTGATGAACTTGGAATGGTGTCATTCAATTTTGCTGAAAATTAGACATTAATCGTCAGCACATACTCAATGACTCGTCTGTCTGTTTAACATCAGGATTTTTTGTAGTAGATCGGCTAATGAGACCATTATTGTGATATTCCTTATAAATATTCGGGTTATAGCTGACTAATTAATATATGTGAGTGAATAAAAATGAATAAAACAGTTTAGTCTGCTGTTTGAAAAAAAATATCCTTTCTAGATTAGAAAATATTGTTATTTTCGGTGATTACATATAAAAGTTATTATATACAATATAGAGCTTAATCAAATTATAATCCTAAGTAAATTAAATTAATAGGTATGACTAAAGCACTAATTGCAAATTATGACATATCAAGTTTTCATTACTAAATGATCCTAATTGATGTATTCATGGTGAAGATGATAAGGTAGATATGATAAGGTAACTATGATAATGGAATATTGAAATAATTTATAAAATCATACATCTGATATAATGTTTTCTTACGGGTCTGTTAAAATAAATTATCGACAATAATTATCTAATCTTCTGTATTGTAATGGTTTAATATTCTTTTTTTTGCTAGTTTACCAGTAATTGCGATTTTATATATTAATGGCTTGTTATTAACTGATTGTTTTTTAAAAAAAATAAAAAATACATACGATCCAGGTGGTTTTTTTTAACGAATTGAAAGAAAAATAAATTAGAGGTATACCAATATAGCGTTAAGGAAAAATGCCAAAATTTTATGTTCTGAATGATTTTCATAATCAATTTTGTAACATGGTAAATGACAAATATAAGATGATCACCGTTGTTAAGATTGTAACAAGGAAAAAGCTTTATGATTGCATTTAACCTCAAAAGAGGTCTAACCATGATAAGTTACGCTAATGCTATTTGGCATATTATTATTAATATTGCTATTGTTGGTGGAATTTATTTTTTCCTGATAAATATATGGGGGGATACTCCATTTATTGGTGATTATCTGATCTTGTTTTTATTTATTTTTTGCATTAGAATTTCTGTTGAAATAATTTATGATAACATCAAGGCCTTTTCTTCGAAACACCTTAATCAGACCCTGTTAAATAATGTTATAGCATTAATTGAATTTAAGGGAAGTTATCGAGGTTTTTATCAGGTATGGGGACTGATTACCCTCTGTGTGCTGGCGTTTCATATTTTATTAATCCTACCTTTTTACTCCTTATTATCAAAAATAAGATTTTTGTCATGGTTTGTTAGTGGTTTTTTATTTTGTTTATTTTCACATAACGTTGTTATATTAGTTTTGAATTATTATCCTATTGATTTTTTGTTGTAATTTATTTATGAGCGTTATTGTTTCACTAATGGTATTTTAATCAGTCGGAGTGGTCTATATTATTTTGTAATGGGCTTTTTTATTGAATAACAACGAACAATGATCGATATCAAAGAAAATATATTGTTTTTAGATAAAGATAATTGAAGTTGCTGGCAGTATAAAAATAGCTATAACAGACAGTGAAAAAGTAGCTATAACAGTTCAAAATACTGTGCTACGGAAAAAAAGAATAAAAAAATTATCCCAGAAAAATAGACGTAATATTCTTGTAAGAATATTTCGATAATCTACTTTGGCTAATATATGGCTCGATCATATATCGAGAATGTATTGGGTAGGTACAGAATTTTTTTCTGGTTGAGTATGGCAGTGAAAACACTCAACTCAGTATATAAAATATATGCTGATTACGGGGTTGTTTTATTCAATACACGAGGAATGTATGTCTGAGACATATTTTTTGCATGATAGGAAAGTTCGTGGGGATATTGCGATCGTTGGTATGGCCAGTCATTTTCCTGATGCACCGGATTTGTATAAATTCTGGGAAAATATCATCAGCAAAAAGGACTCGCTGACTGATATCTCTACCATGTTAGAAGATGAATATTGGAAAAAAGAGGATTTTTACGATGCCAACCCGGCAGTGGCAGATAAAACCTATGGCCATCGTGCTGGCTTTGTGCCTCCGATTGACTTCGATCCGGTAGAGTTCAAAATTCCACCCGCGATTATTGACTCAATTAGTACGGCACAGTTATTTGCACTCTATGTTGCTAAACAGGCCATGCTGGATGCGGGCTTGGTTGGACAGGAGAATAGCAGGGTAGACCGTGATCGTATCGGCGTCATTTTAGGCGGTGCAGGAAATGGCAACACGTCATTTTCACTGGCTTCACGTCAGCAGGCACCTTATCTGCGTGAAATTATGGTCAAATCCGGCCTGTCAGAAAAAGTGACAAATGACATCATCGAACGGATGCATGGCATGTACCTTGAATGGACTGAAGACAGTTTCCCGGGGTTTTTGGGTAACGTCGCCTGTGGCCGGATTGCCAGTTATTTTGATCTCGGTGGCACGTCTTATATGGTAGATGCTGCCTGTGCCAGTAGTCTTGCGGCAATCAAGGCCGCTATCGGTGAACTGCATTCTGGTAGTTGTGATGCCGTGTTGACGGGGGGTGTCAATTTGGAGAACTCCATTTTTTCATTCCTGTGCTTCAGTAAGACGCCGGCATTGTCAAAAAGTAATTTATCCCGTCCCTTCGATCAGAGTGCTGATGGCATGATGCTTGGTGATGGCGTGGGAATGTTGGTACTGAAACGTCTCGAAGATGCAGAACTGGATGGTGACAGAATTTATGCTGTTATTAAGTCCATTGAAGCTTCCAGTGACGGCAGAGCCAAGAGTATTTTTGCCCCTCGTCTGGAAGGACAGGCCAAAGCGTTGAGGCGGGCTTATGCCAGCGCAGGGCTCTCACCCAATGATATTCAATTGGTTGAGGCGCATGGCACGGGTACGGCATCAGGCGATGATACCGAACTAAAAAGCTTACACACTGTGTTTGGTGAATACCAGGTGCCTGCAAAATCGGTGGCAATTGGCAGCATCAAGTCCCAGATCGGCCATACTCGTTGTGCCGCAGGCGCTGCGTCTATGATGAAGGTCGCGTTGGCACTGCATCATAAAGTCCTGCCTCCCACTATCAATGTGGGTAAGCCGACAAACTTGCTGAAAGCAGAAAACAGCCCGTTTTATGTCAACAGCGAAGCCAGGCCGTGGTTGCGTTCATTCAGCAGTGCACCGCGTCGTGCAGCATTGAGTGCCTTTGGTTTCGGTGGCACCAATTTCCATGTCATTCTCGAAGAGTATGAAAAACATACGCATGGACGTTATCGGCTGAATGAGTCACCTTGGATCATGCTGTTTAAAGGTCATAATCCGGCGGAATTGCTTGTACAGTGTGAAGAAGCTCTGATCCATTTCAGTGGTAACTTGCCTGATATCGCCATCCGCCAGTATCTTGAGCAGCAGGACATTGACAGCTTACAGCCGCAACAGGCCAGAGTGCTGTTTGTCTCTCAATCCGCAGAACAGACAGTTGCCTTGTTGTCGATTGCCATCAAACAGTTGCAGCAGAATAGTGCTCATGGTTGGGAACATCCGCGCGGGATCTATTACCAGCCCCAAGGAAAAATGCTGGATGGCAAAATTGTCGCTCTGTTCCCCGGTCAGGGGTCGCAGTATGTCAACATGGCGCGCGACGTTGCCAACGATTACCCCGAAATGCGGCAATCGCTGGAAACACTGGATGATGTGTCCATCAATGAATTAGGGCATGAACTATCGCCGGTGATTTATCCCGTCCCGACATTTTCAGATGACGAGCGTCAGGTACAGCAACAACGGCTGATGGACACGGCTAATGCCCAGCCAGCATTGGGCGCTATCAGTGCAGGTTATTTCAACATTTTGAAAGGGATGGGATTCGCCCCTGATTTTGTTGCCGGACACAGTTATGGTGAAGTCACGGCACTCTGGGCGGCAGGGGTGCTTTCCGATAAGGATTTCCACCGCGTTTCTCTTGCCAGGGGCTGGGCGGCTGCATCTGCCAGCGATCACCGTGGGGCAGATACTGATGCCGGCGCAATGCTGGCCGCGTCGCTCAACCCTGCACAACGCGCACAGATTCTGGAACGCTATACCGGCATTATCATTGCCAATGACAACTCTCAGCAGCAGGTGGTATTCGGCGGTGTGACTTCCCTGATTCACCAGCTCCATGATGAGTTGAAAAAACGTGATGTGCATTGTCGTATTCTGCCGGTTTCAGCCGCTTTCCATACCGCATTTATCCAGCCGGCTTATCAGCCTTATCGTGAATGTCTGGCGGGTATCAATTTCCAGTCACCGCAATGCAGACTGTTCTCCAGTGCAACAGCGGAACCGTATGGAAATTCTCCGCAGACGATTCGGGAATTGTTGGCGGAACAATTGATCAAGCCAGTGCAATTCCGCCAAACCATTGAAGCCATTTACCAGCAGGGTGGTCGGTTGTTTGTCGAAGTAGGGCCTAAAGGGGTCTTGGGCAAACTGGTGGCCGATATCCTGAAAGACAAAGAACACGAGGTTATTTCCGTTAATCCCAATGACAAAGGGGAAGATCGGTTACAGTTTGCCCGTGCTCAAGCCAAATTGCTGGCGGAAGGTGTCAAACTCAGAGAAATAAATCAGCACATACGCCCTCAACCGATAGCGGAAGACAAAAGCAAACGTCTGACGTTCAGAATGAGCGGGGGTTTCTACCTGTCCCAGAAAAATAAGGCACGACGCCAACGTGCGCTACGTGATGGCGACAGCGCGATTGTCGAGCAATTTATCGCTGAATCTGCACCTGTACCGATGGCTCCGGTTATGCCTTTGCATTCCCAAAAAGAAGTCAACATCAAAGAAGAGCATTCAGGCAAAGAAGTCAAACCAACACAAGAAGTACATCCAACAAAAGAAGTTGTGGTAGAAAAAGTTGAAAATAAAGTCGAAAAAATCGCCGAAAACAAAACAATTTCTGCCCAATTTATTCAACAAAATATGCTGACAATCATTCAAAGACGAGAGAGCACGATGGAACAGAACAACCAGTTGAGTGAAAACGTAGATGTAAACATGTTAAATGGACTGTTGCAGGCTCAACAGGTTATGAGCCAGCTTCACCAACAATTTCAAGCTAACCAGAAAGACTATATTCAACTGCTGGGGATGTTGTTGGATAAACAATATACCCTGCTGGAAACCTGTAAGGATCATCAGAACCTGCCGAGCATGTTATCCAGTCTGAGTCAAAGTGTTCAATTACTGGACAAGAACCTTGAACTATATCATTCCAACCATGAACACTATTTCATGGCTCAGCAGAGCTTGTTCCAGTCCGGGCAAGTGGCACCGATGATAGTACCTACTCACCGTATGTCATCGCCTGTGGTGGATTATTCCGCTCTGGCCAAAGTGACCGCTTCGGCGACAATAGAGCCTGCTCCAGTATCAACGCCAGCGCCAATTCCCACTCCGATTCCGACAACTGCCCCAGCGGTGAAGGTTGACACGGCTCCTGTAAAGGGATCCAAGCCTGTGGACACGATAAAGGAAATTGAGCCAGTGCGTTCAATGGTGCCAGAAATGCCTGTCATGCCATCAGTGGTAGAGGAACCTGTTAAGCCAATAGTGAATGAAACACCTGTCAGTCAGCCTACACCTGTAGTGATTGAGACAAAGGCGAAAATCCTTGATCCCGAAGTAGAAAAACAGTTCCAGCTCTTGTCACAAATCACTGAAGAGAAGATTGTCAACCAATTGATCTCCATCGTCAGTGACAGAACCGGTTATCCGCAGGATATGATCACGCCAGAAATGGATCTGGAAGCTGATTTGGGCATTGACTCCATTAAGCGGCTGGAAATCTTTGGTGCGATGTTTGACGCGTTCTCTGCGAACGTGGGTCTTTACAATGAAGCTTCAAGAAATAAAGATCTGGAAAACTTCGAAGTCGATTCCTTGAGTAATATCAGCAAGATGGGCGTGTTCTTTAAGCAAATGCTTGACGACGTCATGAATGGCTTGCTCGGCAACGGGGGTGATGAAGTCGTGGCAGAGCAATCACTGCCATCAGTCGAAACCCGTGAACACGCAAACACCAAAAGCAACATTGTCCCTGATAGCGGGGGAGCAACAGGCAAATTACAGTCTCTCGGATTTTTCACATCAACAGTAACTTCACCTGAGGTTGACAGCGTAAAAAAGCCATTAGCTGAACCGCAACTGATTGTACCTTCTGTGGTTCAGCCTGCACTAAAGAATGAAATTGTCTTAAATGAAGAAGAGTCTTTTGCCGGCTCACCCGTTTCGCGTTTTGCCGTGGTGAAACAACCCCTGCCTATGCCAGATCGTCTACAGGGGGTGTTTTCATCTCCTAAACGCTGGCTGGTCGTTGATGAGGGGACAACCACCGTGGATGACGTAGTGAACGCACTCAGGCAACAGGGACAGCAGGTTGCTGTTCTGATGCTGGAGAAAAACCAAGCTGTAATGAGGGACGAAGCAGCGCTGGACATGGCTTTGGCAGACATTGAGCAGCAACATGGCACGATTGAGGGCGTTATTTACTTGCAGACACCTAAGCAGAGCGTTAAGGCGTTAGCTGATGTGTTTAATGAACAGGATTACCGCTCAGTTGAAACCACGTTCCTGCTGGCAAAACGTCTGCAAGGAAGCCTTAACCATGATGAACAGAAGACCGGTTATTTCATGGTTATCATGCGCGGTGATGGTGAGTTACTCACCTCTGGACGGGAACACCTGTCTATCGTTTCGGCTGGGCTCACAGGGCTGACTAAGTCTCTGAATATTGAATGGAAAAATGTCTTCTGCCGAACAGTCGATATTGATGCCAGAGTCAAAGACAGCGATGCGGCGAAGATGGTGGTAGAAGAGCTTCAAGATAGCCGGACTGATATGGGGGAAGTGGGACGGGGCGTGAATGGCGAGCGTATGACATTGGCACTGACAGAAGAAAATGTATTGTCAGCGACATCTGTCAATCAGGTCAACGCGAGTGATGTGCTGGTTGTAACAGGAGGTGCTCGCGGCATTACTGCACAATGCGTTATTGAATTGGCGAAACAGAGTCAGGCCACTTTCATTCTGCTTGGGCGTACGGATATGACCGAGCCATTGCCGAAATGGGCAGAAGGCAAAATTACGCAGGATGAGCGCAAAACTGCGGCCATGGCTTACCTGAAAGCGCAGGGCGTTCAGCTTACACCCGTTAAGATTAATGGGATGTTGAGCCGCTTGACGCATATTGATGAAATCAATGGCACATTGCAGGCAATCAGACAGGCTGGGGGACGGGTCATGTACCTGCACTGCGATATCACTGATCCAAAACAGGTGAAAATCGCACTGACCAAAGCACAGCAGCAACTTGGGCAGATAACGGGTCTGATTCATGGTGCCGGCAATCTGGCGGATAAGCGAATTGAAAAGAAAACACTGGCAGATTTACATTCGGTCTTTAATGCCAAGGTCAAAGGGCTGGAAAATCTGTGCCGCGAATTAGACTTTACATCCCTGCGCCATATTATGTTGTTCTCATCGGTTTCCGGTTTCTTTGGCAATGCCGGGCAGGCCGACTACTCGTTGGCGAACGAAACACTGAATAAATTTATCTACCTGCCTTTCAAAGGTAAAAACAGTCAGATAATCCGTTCAGTGAACTGGGGACCGTGGGATGGCGGTATGGTCAGTGATGTTCTCAAACGGGCATATGACGCACAGAACATGGCGATTATTCCGCTCGAAGAAGGCACTCAACGTTTTGTGCGTGAGTTCCGGGATCCCGGTTCACTCCAGATCACGATTGGCGGGGCAAACTACAAGGCTGAGAAGACAGTTAAGGTGTTGGGTATCGGAGAGCAGGTTGACCGTCAATTGAGTCTCGATAAGAACCCGTTCTTGTATCACCATGTTATCGAGGGTAAATCCGTATTGCCCATGACGGCGGCGATTGCCTGGATGGCGCGGATCTGTGAAGATCGTTTCCCTGGTTATCAACTGGAAACCATCACTCATTTCAAAGTTCTGAAAGGTATTGTCTTTGATAACGCGCTGGCTGAATCTTACTGTGTGGCATGGGTTCCGAGTACATTTGATGAATCGGGTGATGGGCGGTTGGCACTGAATGTTGTCATTACCAGTAAACGAATGAAACATTATCAGGCGACCTTGATCCTGAGCCTGCAAAGCCGTGAAGCGAAGCATGAAGCAGTCGGTATCGATCTGAACGCTGAGGTTCCGCAGACGTTGCCATTCTATGGCGGTGTCGGGGGAGAGGGCATGCTGTTCCATGGGGAATCATTCCATGGTGTCCAGAAAGTCGTCCATGTTGATGATGATCATATTACATTGAAGTGCTGTGTTATGCCGGTACAGCTTGAAATGCAGGGGCAGTTCTCGACCCGTTTATTTAATTTGTTCATTAACGATATTGCTTTTCAATTGCCTGCAATGTGGTTGCTGCAACGAAATGAAATGTGTTTACCCAATGCAATTGAAAAAATAGAACAATATGCTGAGTTGAAATTTGGTCAAGAATTCTACGCGTCAATTGAAATCAAGAACCAAATATCAACGGAAATAATAACAGATATTATTTTTTATGATGAACAAGGCTATATTTATAGTCGGTTTCATAATGCAAAATTTACCGTGTTTGTTGAATAGAGGAAATTATCTTTCCTCAGTCAACTATCGAACAGGGTGAATAGCGAAAATAATTAATCGTTATAATTAGAAAGCAGATTGATAATATACCTGAGCGAAAGTATTCGCTCAGGGGAACTCTGTCATATTCAGGAGTCTCTCCTTGATGGAAAATATTGCGATTATTGGGATGGGGTGCTTATTTCCCGGTGCAGATACCCTTAATAAATATTGGGATAACTTGCTGCGGGAAAAGGATTGCACCACACCCTTATCTGCTCTGGAACTGGGCGTTGATCTGGACTGTTATTATTCTCCGGTTGCAGGTAAACCGGATACAATCAATTATGTCAAGAATGGACATGTCCGGGATTTTTATTTTGACGGAAAAGGATATCACTTACCGGAAGAAGAATTAAATTCGCTGGATAATTTATTTAAATGGACTATTTATTCTGCGGAGCAGGCATTGAATGACAGTGGCTATCGTCAGAATAAAAAAGTATTAGAAAAAACCGGATTAATTCTCGGTAATATTGGTATGCCGACTCATTCAACCAAACGATTAATGAGTCCTTTTTATCAAAAAATATTACAGCCTTATATTCAAAAATTAATTGGGCGACCTGATTTTCATTTTGATTCGGTTTGGCCACCCGCAAATTATTCTGACCAGAATTTAATTACGGGTGGGCATAATGCTACGATTGCAGCGTTGGCTCTGGGATTATCGGGTCCTCGCTATTGTCTTGACGCTGCCTGTGCATCAGCACTGTATGCCATCAAACTGGGAATAGATTATCTCTTCAGCCACAAGGTTGACATGATGCTGGTCGGGGCGATTTGTCATACAGACCATATCTATATCGATCATGGTTTCAATATGTTGCAGGTATTCCCTGCAAAAGGGGAATCCATTCCTTTTGACAGATCATCCAAAGGGGTGAAAGCGGGTGAGGGAAGCGGCATTGTTGCCATAAAACGCTACTCTGATGCGATACGTGATAATGACAAGATTTATGGTGTCATTGAATCGATCGGGTTGTCCAACGATGCGGGTGCCAAACACTTATTGGTACCAGATATACAGGGGCAGCGCATCGCTCTGGAGCGCGCCTATCGGGATAATCCGCAGCGTGTTGATTATGTTGAATGTCATGCGACCGGTACGACCATTGGTGATCAGGTCGAACTCTCGACAATTGAATCCTTCTTTGGTGAACGTGGAACAATACCATTGATTGGTGCCAACAAAGCGATCAATGGCCATATGCTCACCGCGTCAGGTATGGGGGGGTTACTGAAAGTGCTGTTGGCCATGCAGCATAATATGATCCCTGCTACCCCGCGTGTCGAACAATTGGTTTTGACACAAAAAGGGCTGCTGAACATTGATCACGTCGTGCGGGAAGCCAAGCCCTGGCCTGTCAGCAATAGACCTAAGCGTGCCGGCATTAACGCCTTTGGTTTTGGTGGGGTTAATGCGCACATGGTCATTGGTGAAGATACACCTGAACGGCGGGCGGCATGCACACAGGTGAAGTTGGAGAACCGTCAGAAAATTGAGCGTCTGTCTATCGTCGGTATTGGTGTGCATATGGCGAAAACCGAAGATGGCAAAACGCTGGATCAGACATTGCAGCAAGGGATACAGCATTTTTACCCACTGCCGAAAACCCGCTGGATTGGCATGGAAAAGCGTCACGATGTCTTGGCAATGCAGGGGATCAGCCAGCCGCCTTTAGGCTCTTATATTGAAACGTTTGAATTTGACTGCAAGCACTTCAAATTGCCGCCCAATGTGGTAGGTGCGCATTTAAGCTGCCATATGTTCTTGTTGCCCATCGCGGAACGTGCCTTTATTGATGCGGGTTATACGCTGGATGGCAGTAAGCGCAATATCGCCGTCATTGTAGCAGGAGGCGTGGACTATAGCTCTTTGCGCTATCAGGCACGTAATGAAATTAGTTGGCAACTTAGCCAGAGTTTGGCCAGCAGAGGTATTCATCTGTCAGAAGAAGATACCGTAGCCTTGCAGGAAATTGTCAAAGATGGTCTGTTTCCTAAACCTTATCCTGAAGGTATTACTGGCGGTATAGGTAATATTGTAGCAAGCCGTCTGGCGGCTCATTTGAAGTTGAATGGCCCGGCGTTTACGCTCTATGGAGAAGAAAATTCCCCGTTCAAGGCACTGGAACTGGCTCAGTTCATGTTGAGCAGACAGCATGTTGATGCCGTCATGATTGCCAGCAGCAGTTTTGGCGGCAGTCTGGAAAATGTGCTGTGGGATCATCAATCTAATCACGGTAACCAAATCGTTGGCGATGCGGGTGGTGTGATTATCCTTAAGCGCGAACAGGATGCTATTCGTGATAATACGCCTGCTTATGCTGTACTGGATGGGCTCAGCATCACCTATATGCCTGATCACTCTATTGATTTCAGAGGAAACGAAGACGCGATTCTGGCGGCGGCTAGATCCGGATTAGAAGCGGCAGGTTGTACAGCCGATCAGATTGATTACATTGAACTGTATGCGGGTGGGAAACCAGGCGAGATCGCCGCTGAAATGTCTGCATTAGGTCGGGTTTATGCTTCACAAAACAGACAACTGACCGCCACCATCGGCACCGTTAAGGCCAACTACGGACATCTGTTTATGACCACGGGCCTGCTTGGAATCATCAAATCCGCGTTACAGCTTACACAGCGATACTTACCGGTACTGCCAGATTATCCGCAGCATCAGGAATTGGCGCATTATGCAGAAGGGAAATTCCAACTGCCGGCTCATACCCAATCCTGGCCTGCACCGGAAAAAGGTCCCCGTCGTGCAGCAATCAGTCACTTGGGTATTGACCGGGCTTACAGTCATGTGATCTTAAGTGAACCACAGAGCGGAAAGCGCGCTCGCCCAACGAGTCGTCCAGAGTCAAATCAGGCAGGCTTAAAAGTTCTATCGTATACCGCAAGAGAAAAAACCGTTGAAGAGTTAATCCTCAATGAACAGACATTGGCTCGTTTTGCGTCACTGGCTGCGGCTGTGCATGTCAATATGGCGGTGACACCGGCAGATGCCGAAACAAAAGTGGTATCTCCCGAAGTATCAACCCTGAATATGTCATTGCCGATGGAACTTAATCACTTCATACGCAATGCCCATACTCAACTGCATTACCTGCAATTGGAGCAGACGTATTATCAGTTGCTTAAACAGCATTTGGCAGAGCTGCCCTTAATTCAGTCTAAAACCACAGAATCCGCATTGGTTGCATCGACGAAAAAGAGAGTGACAACCTCATCCGCCGTTTTCGACGAGCAGCAAGTTCTGGAATTGACAGACGGCAGTGTAGAAAAAGTTTTGGGTGCTGATTATGCAGAAGTCGATAGCTACCAGATACGTACGCGTATGCCATCACCCCCTTTCATGTTTGTTTCGCGCATTACGGCACTTTCTGCCGTCAAAGGCAAGTTAGAACCCTGCTATATCGAATGGGAATACGACGTGCCTGAAGATGCGTGGTATGCCGTGAATGGCCGTGTACCATCGTTCGTCGCGCTGGAATCGTCCCATGCGATGATCGTGGCGTTTACGGTGATTGGCTGTGACCTGATGTTCAAAGGACAGCGCTGTTACCGTGCGGTGGACTGCAATACCACGATTTACAGCGAGATGCCGAAAACGGGAGATGTGTTGCGTGGACGCGTCAATATCACCTCTGTTGTGCGGGTCGGCGGCTTGACTTTAGTCGCTTATGAATATCTTTGCTATGTGGAGGAACGTCTGGTGTTCCGGCTGGTGGCCAACTCCGGTTTCTTTGGCCGCAAAGAAATTGAGAACGCAGGTAATTTTGATACCAGCGCATATTTCGCCAAAGGCAAAAATAGCATACCAGCAAAACCCTTTACACCGTTGCTGCACTGTGATCGGACAACATTCAATGAGCGGGACATCACTAACGTCATGAATGGTGATCTCGCTGCCTGTTTCGGGTCGCAGTATCAATATAACAGGGAAGGCAAATTATGCGTCCCGGATACCCGCATGTTAAGCCGGATCTTGAGTGTCGATACGGTGGGTGGCGCATTCGGTTTGGGGCAGATTGTGGCGGAATTAGATATCGATCCCGCACATTGGGCATTCAAAGCTCACTTCAAGAATGATCCGGTTATGCCGGGGACTTTACTGGTAGAAGGCTCTGAACAATTGATGAAGTTCTATCTGCTCTATCTCGGATTGAACTCACAGCCTGATCTGGAAGTGCATACGCTGACTGAACATACATCCGGTGCTAAATTCCGTGGTGAAGTGAAATGCGAACGGGATGTGGTGCAGTTCCGGCTGACCTGTAAATCCATTGATGCCATCTATTCTGATGACAAGCTGGAGTCTATTACTTTGTTTTTTATTGCGGAGACGCTCTATCGCGGCAATGTGGTTGGCGTGAGTGACAACATGGGCGTGAGATACGTGCGACGCAAGCCACACCAGATCATTGCGGCAGAACTGAAACAGGAAGCTTTAAAATGAGTCAGCGCTTATCTGTGAATAAATCGAGCCATCAACTGACAGCGTTACCGCTAACGATAGGGATCTCCCACTTGCAGGAGCTGGCGACTGAACTGCGTGTTGTGAAGGTGGGTGAATCAATATCACTGTTATTGCCAGATGACACAATAGCAGAACAGACGACTCTGCTTGGTCGCCTGCCAGCAGTGACGGCAGGCAGTTTGGGAGATGCGGGTTTCATGGCGGATTATGGCGTGAATTATGCCTATTACGCGGGTGCGATGGCAAATGGCATCCACTCTGAAGAAATGGTTATTGCGCTGGGAAAACAGCGCATTCTTGGAATTTTTGGTTCAGGTGGCTTGCGTATTCCACGGATTGCTGAGGCGATTGCCCGTATCCGGCAGACATTGCCCGAAGGTCCATTCGGCGTCAACCTGCTGCATAACCCCGGTAATCCTGAATGGGAAATGGCCTGTGTACGCCTGTGTATGGAAAATCAGGTGCGGGTGATTGAAGCTTCGGCCTACATCAACCTTAGCTCGGCGCTGGTCTATTACCGCGTTAGTGGTCTGGTACAACAACCTGATGGCACTATCTTGCGTCATCATCACCTGATTGCCAAAGTTTCCCGTCGCGAAGTCGCTCAGAATTTCCTGCGGCCAGCGCCGGAAAAGATTTTGCAAAAATTACTGGTAGAGGAGCTTATCACACCTGAGCAGGCAGAACTGGCTCGCCAAATACCGATGGCAGATGATATCACGGTAGAAGGGGATTCAGGGGGTCATACTGATCAGGGTGTGCTCGCCTGCATTTTCCGCTCAGTCGTCCAGCTACGGGATGAAATCGCAGACGAAACTCAACATGACTATCAGGTGCGGATCGGCGCGGCGGGCGGTCTGGGAACACCTCATGCCATTCTGGCCGCTTTTGCTCTGGGCGCGGCTTATGTTGTCACTGGCTCGATCAATCAGGCTTGTGTGGAAGCCGGCACATCCCGCGCGGTGAAAAAAATGCTGGGGCAGGCTCAAATTAATGATGTTGCCACTGCACCCTCAGCGGACATGTTTGAACTGGGGGCAAAAGTACAGGTACTGAAACAGGGCAGTATGTATGCTGTGCGAGCACAAAAATTGTACAATCTGTATAAACAGCACGACAGTCTGGACACCCTGCCTGTACAGGAAATCGCTCTGCTGGAGAAACAGATATTCCACAAACCACTGACAGAAATCTGGCAGGAAACTATTGCCTATTTCCAGAGTATTAACCAACTGGACATCATTACTAAAGCGGAAAAACAGCCGAAGACAAAGATGGCGTTGGTGTTCCAATGGTATCTCGGCCAATCATCCCGCTGGGCGATCACAGGTGATCCAGTACGCAATCTAGATTACCAGATCTGGTGTGGTGCGGCGATGGGTGCCATGAACGAATGGCTGCAAGGAACGCCTTTTGAAGCAGTGGAAAACAGGCATGTCAGCGAAATTGCCCAATTGCTGATGAAGGGAGCGGCCTATCTCACTCGCATTACCCTACTTGAATTATTCAATATTGCTGTGCCTGAGCAGATTAAACGGCATCTACCGTTGCATTTCTACACGGGCGGGGAAAATTCCCAGCCAAATGAATTTAGTCATGAACAATCTAACGACGATCTTGCTGACCACAGTCAGGTTGATGATCGTCATCTTAACTTAATGTCAATTCAAAAATCACAGGTGAGGAGTAAAGAACCTATGGACGCTTCAACAAAACTCGTATTGGATAATTCAAAGGACTTTTACAAAAAATGTTGGGAGCTGATGCCTGGTGGTACGCACTACAACTTTGGTGATCCTGAGCGCCCGCTGGTGATCCCTTTCAACCGTGGGCGCAATTCCCGTGTGTGGGATTTGGATGGTAATGAACATCTCGATCTGTTCTGTAAATTTGGTGCATTGCTGGTTGGACACCACAATGAGGCTTATAACCAATCCCTGATCGAATACATGGGTAAAGTGACTTCGGTTGATACCTGCGATCTGGAAGTGGGTGTTTGCGAAACGTTGGTTAAACATATTCCCTGTGCAGAAATGGTGCGTTTCTGCCTGAGCGGGACAGAAGCGGTACAGAATGCGCTGCGTCTTGCCCGTGCCTTTACGGGCAAAAATCGCTTCATCCGCTTCCACGGCCATTACCACGGTAATGCCGACAATATCATGGGCTGGCGTAAAAAGCAGGATCTCACTTACCCCGTGCCAGAGCAGTTCAATGGGGACCTGCTGGATACACTGGGACGTGACCCCAAAATCATGGTAGAACAAACGTTCATGTTGCCCTGGAATGACATTGATGTTCTGACGGCGACTATTGACCGTTATCACAATGAAATCGGCGCTGTTCTGATGGAACCTCTCTGCATCAATGGTGGCGGGATCTTCCCAGAAGAAGGCTATCTGGAAAAAACCAAAGCATTGTGTGAAAAACACAACATTGTGCTGATTTTCGATGAAATCATTACGGGTGTTCGTTTGGGACTGGGGGGAGCACAAAAACTACTGGGTGTGACGCCACATCTGGCGACCTTTGGGAAAGCCCTTGGCGGCGGCTCTATGCCAATCTCTGCCATTGTCGGTCGTAGTGACATCATGAACCTGTACACCCGCGGGAAAGTGATCCATGCAGGCACCTTCAACGGTTACCCACTGGGTCTGGCGGCAATTCAGACGACCTTTGATTTGATTGAACGAGATCCCGGCTGCTATGACCGTATGGGGAATATCATGCGTCAGATCTCCGACGTGTTCGTGAAAGCGGCCAAAGCGGTTGACCTGCCACTGGTCGTACAAGGAATGCCAACCGCGCTGGTTTATCACTCCCAAAGCACACCTGTTAGTTCTACGGAAGGCTACAGCGATAAAGTCAAATTCTGCGACATCATCATTCGTGAAATTTCCAAACGCTATGGCATTCAGTTCTCACCATTGTCTCGCATGTACTCTAACCTGTTGATGTCACAGGATGACGTGCGTTTCTTTGAAGAGAGGATCTTTGATGCGATGGTAAATGCTCGCAAAGTCATTGATATCGCATTCAAAGAAGGAATTGATGCATGAGCCGACAAATTGCTGTCGTCACTGGGGCAGCGGGGGGATTCGGCACAGCGATTAGCAAGGTGTTGCTGGATATTGGTTATCTGGTGGCGGCAACGGATGTCAGTAGCCAAAAACTGGCGCTCCTGAAGGAGCGTCTCGGACACCCTGAATCCCTTGCAACCTTTGAAATGGATGTAACTGACTTAGCCTCGGTAGAACAGGCGGCGCAACAGATTGTTGAAACATTCGGTGACACCATTACAGTGCTGGTGAACAACGCCGGCATTATTAATCGAGCATTCTGTCTTTCTGGCCAAGGGTTTAGTGAGACAACCAAGGTTATAAACGTCAATTTGATAGGTGCCTTCAACAGCACATCAATTTTTGTTCGCTACATGGCGCGCCTGAAATATGGGCGCATCATCAACATTGCCTCGGTTGCTGGCATTTGGGGAGCGGCAGGTAGTTCTGCTTATGGCGCTTCAAAAGCGGGTCTGATCTCCGCGACAGAATCCTGGGGGCGTGAATTGGGTCCACTGAATATCAGTGTGACAGCCGTTGCTCCAGGGGTCTGTAAAACCGACATGTTGGAGCAGTTTGTGGAATCAGGCTCGATGGAGTCGGCGGGAGAGGATAAGGTTGTACGTTCCATTGTTCCGGTCGGGCGTTGGGGAACGCCAGATGACGTGGCTGAAGTTGTGGGATTTTTGGCGAGTTGCAAAACTAACTACCTCAATTCCGCAGTGATCCCATTGGATGGCGGAATGCGTGTCGGAACGTTATAGCCGCGTAGGGGAATAAAATGTTAGTAAGATCAGGTGCTTTGCTGCCTGATCTCATACTTTCGCCGCTATGTGATGACTTTTAGGGGATAAATATGTTCGACCATAATAAAAAGGACGTCAGTAGTATCTTGCTTACCGGTGCAACTGGCGTGATGGGGGGAAGGATCCTTCTGGAAATTCTGACGACGACGGATATTGAGGTTTACTGTCTGATACGGGCAGAAAACAGCCAGCAGGCAATAGAACGTCTGAAAGGTATCTTGTTTGCTTACGATCAGGAAAAACAAAGTGAGAACACTCATCATCGGATTATTCCGGTACTGGGGGATGTCTCTAAAAAAAGATTGGGGCTGACACAAGAGCTTTACTGCGAACTGGCTGACAAAGTTGACCGGGTCATTCATTGCGCTGCTAACGTTAGCCTTGTGGCATCTTATAAAAAGATTGCGCCTGTTAACGTGCAGGGTACACAGCATGTGATTGATTTCTGTCTCCAGGGCAATGTAGCGATGTTGCATGCTTCCAGTTTCAGCATGGCGGGGGATTGCCTGTATAAGGACGGTTTTGTCCTGCATGAAACTGATCTGGACGTGGGGCAACGATTTGATGATATGGATTACGAGCGCTCCAAATTTGAGTCCGAAAAAATTATTCACAGTGCCGGAAAAAAAGGACTGAAGTGGGTGATTGTGCGTCCGGGCAACATTTGGGGAGAAAGTACGAATGGGCGTTACCCATTAGCGCATACCAAGGTCAAGGGCATCTATTACGAAATGGTTAAGGCATTGGTGGAAACTGGGCTGACGTTCAATGCACAGGACGATTTTGATATCACCCCTGTGGATTACGTGGCGAAAGCCTCGCTGTATGCCATTTTCAATATCGAGAAATTTAATGGGAAGACGCTTAACCTGACTAATCCTAACCCGGTTACGTTCAATGACATCGTCTCTTTCCTGCGCGATTTTGGTTATCGTATTGATACCATTAACATGAATGATTACATGGAAGCGCTGGCACAAAACCGCCTGTACCGTTATGACCAGCCTTATCGCTCGGTCTTTACCGATCTGCTGGGGCTATTTTACTCCGGTATGGAACTGACCGAAAAAGCCAAATATTCCACACAACTGACAATTGAATTACTCAGTGGCAGTGGAATTCAGTGCTCCCTGTCGGATAGAACGCTACTTTTCCATTACTTCAATTACCTGATCGAATGTGAGTTTATTGCGTCGCCACAACAGCAGGGAGAAAGGGCTGAAATACGGGAAGCATCTGTACGGGGGAGCTATCTGGAACAACTGTTTGATGCTGATTTGTAATGAGGATATACGATGCGGTATGGCTGCATCTGGATCCTGATCTTCTTCAAGGATTGTTTATAAAACAATCGAATAAAAGACAAGTAATGACAGAAATATGTGTTGAATCGGAGCTTTCAATGATTGAACAAAATCTTAAGGTGACGTTGGTTCAAACCGATTTGGTTTGGGAAAATGCAGAACAAAACCGTGAACATATCGAACAGCACATCGATCAGATCACGGGTAGTGATCTGATTATCTTACCGGAGATGTTTACCACGGGTTTCAGCATGAAGCCTCAGGCTATTGCTGAGACAATGACAGGGCCAAGTATTCAGTGGATGAAAGCGATGGCTGCCAAGAAAGATTGTGCCATTGTCGGCAGCATGATTATCACGGAAAACCAGCGCTTTTATAACCGTCTGCTGTGGGTTAATCCCGATGGCTCTGTCGCTCATTATGACAAAAAGCATCTCTTTACTTTCGCCCAGGAAGATCACGAATACACCGCAGGCAATGCCCCGCTGGTGATGAATTTCAAGGGTTGGAAAATCGCTGCCTTTATCTGTTATGACCTGCGTTTCCCCGTCTGGTCGCGTAACGTCAATGGTCATTATGATGCGGCGATCTACATCGCCAGCTGGCCAGCAAGACGTTCGGCTCACTGGTGCTCGCTCCTTCAGGCGCGCGCCATTGAAAACCAGAGCTACATTATCGGGGTTAACCGTGTTGGGCAGGATGGCAACCAACTAGACTATGACGGTCACACTATGTTGATCGATCCACTGGGTGAAGTACTGCTGCACGAAATGAATCACGAAGTGGTGAAAACCGTGCAGCTGTCACTCTCCCATGTGCAGGGTGTCAGGGAACGTTTCCCATTTCTGAAAGATGCTGATCCCTTTGTTTTGAACAACGATGTGTTAGGAAGTAATGCATAACGCAACTCTGCATTGTTGAAGGAAGATGGCTACTGCCGCCTGTTTCACCTCGTTGAAAGGGGGAGCAGGTGCATTAGCCATCATGATCGTATTGTTTGGGAACGTCGTCCTGATGCTGAATCAAACTCACTCCATACCTAATAGATTTCAAGTTGCAGCCAACAAAGCCGTAACTTGAAAGATGAAAGGTATAACAATGAAATTTGCCGGAGGTCGTATGCATATGCAAAAACATACATTTCAACCCAAAGCCCCCCTGGAGCAAAAACAGTTGAGATTGACTCAGACACTGCATCAGGCGTTTGAGCAGAAGGTACAGCGCTATCCACAGACTATTGTGCTGAATACTGAGAACGGGCTGGGGCTGACTTATGAGCAGCTTAATCAGAGAGCCAATCAACTGGCGCATTATATCCTGCAAATCAAGCAGCAGATGGGGGAAACGGACGCCTTTTCACCCGTTATCGGCATCTGTCTGGAACATGATGAAGAGATGCTGGTATCCATTTTGGCAATCCTGAAAGCGGGACTGGCTTACCTGCCCATTAACAGCACCCATGGAGCGGAGCGAATCGGTTTTTACATTGAAGATGCGGGTATCGAGCTTGTCATTGGCGTCTTGCAGTATCAATCACTGTTTGATGAAAGTAAGGTAGATTACCTCTGCATTGACAGCGAAAAAGCCTTTATCCAGACCATGCCATTACATAACCCGGATGTGAGTATTCATTCTGACCCATTGGCTTGTATCGTCTACGTATCTAAGACTGCCGGTGTCTCGAAAGGCGTTGAAATATCCCATACCAGCGCGATGCGACTGAGTGCCATGAGATTGCTTCGTGCTGAGAAACATCATCTTGATTTGACAAAAAATAACTCGACAGAAAATGACATTTGGACACTGCTTGACGCCAGTACTTTTGAAGTTCACACGATGGGAAAATGACGTTACCAATATTTATGTCACACTCTTTAGTGAGAGCACAACTTATCACCAAATGAGATACAGAGAATTTTATGGGTATTCAACACAACGAGAAAGTGATTGAGTTTGAACAGGTCAAGAAGCACTACAAGGACTATCAAGCGCTAAAAGGAATTTCTCTGGATGTCTATCGTGGAGAATTCCTTGGTCTGCTTGGTCCGAATGGGGCGGGTAAAACGACACTGGTCGAAATACTGGAAGGGCTGAAAACGCCGGATTCAGGCTCGGTTCGGGTATTAGGCAAAACCTGGCAGCAGGATGCACCTTACCTGCGTCAGCACCTCAGCGGCGTCTTACAGCAGACCCTGTTTATCGATAAGCTCAGTGTAGAAGAAACACTTAACCTGTTTGGCAGCTTTTATGGTTGTTCACGCAAACGAGCGCAGGAGGTTATGGAACTGGTCGAGCTGGAAGAAAAACGCAAAACCTATGTGGAGGGGTTATCCGGTGGTCAGCGTCAGCGTCTCGCATTGGGTGTGGCCATCATCAATGAGCCGGAAATCCTGATCCTGGACGAACCCACTACCGGGCTTGACCCGCGCATTCGTCATGATACTTGGGATATCCTGCGTAAACTCAACCGTGAAAAGCACTCAACTATGATCTTAACTACCCATTATATGGAGGAAGCTGAATATCTCTGTGATCGCATTTGTATCATGAATAAGGGAGAAATTATCACACAGGGCAGTATAGATGAGTTGTTGAAAAAACACTGCGATGGCGATCTCATTGAATTCCGTACCCATTTTCCTGACCGCCTGCAGGCACTGAGTCAACATGCTCAAGTCTTAAACTATGAGTACGATGAAAGGAAAGATAAGATCTGTATGCTGATTGAAGATTCCACTAGTTTTGTTGCTCATCTTTTTGAGTTTGCCAAACAAGTCGAGGTTGACATCATTGAACTGATGGTCAGGAAGAAAACGCTGGATGACCTGTTCATGACTTTGGCCGGGAGAAGGTTACATGAATAGTGCACTGCTCAACTTGATGAAAACTCAATTCCGGCAATATATCCGTGAGCCGGAAATTTTGTTCTGGTCGTTTGGTTTTCCTCTATTGCTGGTCTGGCTACTAGGGGTTTCGTTCTCCTCTCAGGATATTCCCGAAAGAGAAATCGGCATCGTGCTGCCTGTGGAAGCCGTAGAACAGCAGCAAGTCAAACAGTGGGGAGAGCAGCTTACTGCGCAGGAGCACATGATCTCAGGCATTATCAATAAAGAAGAGATCAAGCGTGAAAGGCTGGTCAAAGTTCGGTACAACATCACCTACTATCCCGATCATGAGGCCGTTGTACGCGGGCTGAAACGAGGGGATATCCAGATGTTCATTGAACAGGATAAAGAGAAAAAACGCGTCCACTACCTTGATCCACAGAACAGTGACGCCTTACTGACCTATTACCTGCTTAACCAGCAGGAGGGAATAGAGGCTGAAAAGAACCTGTTTATACTGGAAACACCGGGACTACGCTATGTGGATTTCCTAGTACCGGGCTTACTGGCAATGGCGATTATGGAGACTTGCCTGATTGCGGTTGGCTGGGCGCTGGCGGAAAAGCGCATCACACGGGTTACTCGTCAGATGTGCATTACCCCGATGCGCAAATCCACATTCCTGCTGGCACATATCCTCTCCTGCCTTTTGATCAGCATTACCGAGATATTAATCATCTACCTGTTTGCAGACCTCTATTTTGATGTAGAAATACAAGGCTCGTTTTACGCCTTCCTGCTCTTGATGCTCACGGGGAATATTTGCTTTTCCGGTGTGGCAGTGCTGGTGGCATCCCGCGCCCGCAAAGCCCAAACCGCGAATGGATTGTTGGAAGTCTCCATTTTGATTCAGATTTTGTTGTCAGGGATCTTTTTCAGTTACAAAAACTTCCCGCAGTGGATGGCGAATATTATTGAATACCTGCCATTAACCATTCTGGCCGACAATATGCGCAAAGTATTTATTGAAGGCGGTGATCTATTGCAGGTCGTACCCGCAGCGATTATCTTGAGTTTGATTGGGATTGTGACATTTGTGTTGGGTATGAAGATATTTCGCTGGTATTGAAGTGATTATTATAAACATCCGGCGGGTTGGTTTGCAGGATGTTTATTTTCAACTTAAAACCACGTCCTGTAGGCGTGGTTTTAAGTTGAAAATAAAACAGGGAGCCATTTGGCTCCCTATGAATGATCAAAACAGATATATGTCAATCCAACGACAATTGTTGACGCAACTGGGCTATTTTCTCGCGCCATTGCTGTTGCAATATCGGTTTCTGGTGTGCGGCCTTGCGTTGCAAATCCGTCGCCAGTTTTTCCTCTAATGAAATTAGCTCTGCCAGTTTCATTTCGTCATCATCAGAGAGCATTTCCGATGATGGTACGAGAGAAAACGTAGATACGGATGCGCTGTCCGTTTGTGTATTGCTATTGGCGTGACGGATTTTCTGATATACCGCATCCAAATCGTGGTATTCCGTTAAACGCTGGCCATCAATATACCAATAACGGTTACAGCTTTGCTCAATCAATTCACGATCATGGCTGACCAGCAATAATCCACCAGCGAACAGCCGGATTTCATCGCGAAGCGTATTTTTACCGTCCATATCCAAATGGTTGGTCGGTTCATCCAGCATCAATAATGAATATTTCGCCAAACTCAGGCCGATGAATAACAGTCTGGCGCGTTCACCACCGCTCAGTGATGCAACAGTTTGTTGATGGCGCAAATACGGAAACCCAGCGCTGATCAACGCCATTTTCCGCTGTTTGTCTATCAGCGCAGCAAACGGTTTTAAGGCATCAGACAGCGTATCACTATCGGACAACTGTGCCAGTTTCTGGTCGTAATACCCAAGATTGACACGCGGATGCAGTACAAGAGGACTATCCGGCAGCGTCAGAGCCTGAGATTGCGATTGTGCCAAAATCATTCTTAACAGAGATGATTTTCCGGTTCCGTTCGCACCCATAATTGCAATGCGATCACCGCTTTTCACGGACAAATTATCCGTCATATATAGTGGTGGGCAGGACGGTGCAGGGCTCACTGTCAGTTGATTGAACGCACACAGGCGATCTGCACGTAAAGCATCACCGGTCAGTTTCAACCGCCATTGGCTGCTAACGGCCAGTTCAACCTGACAGTCCTGCAGGCGATCGACGTGTTTCTCCATTTGTTTGGCTTTACGGGAAAGCGCTTCGTTATCGTACACTTTGCCCCAGATAGCCAGACGCTTGGCACTGTGCGCGATGCGATCAATCTCTTTTTGCTGCGCGTTATGGCGGTGTTCGTCACTGAGATCTTGTGCTGTCTGCGCTTCACGGGCTTGTGAGCACGGAAGACGATAGAGAGACACATTACCGTCGCGTAATATCCAGGTGCAATTCGTTAAGTGATCCAACAGCGTATTGTCATGAGAAACTAGAATAAAACTGCCGCACCACTGTGTTAGAAATTGCTCCAGCCAGAGAATTGTCGGCAAATCGAGATGGTTACTTGGTTCATCCAGCAATAATAAATCTGGATTAATGATAAGCGCCCGCGCCAATAATAAGCGCGTATGCTGACCGCCACTAAGTGCTGAGATCGCCAGATTGTGCTGCTCCGGCTGAAACCCCATTTCACTTAACAAAATTTCTGCCCGCCAATTGTCCTCAATTCGTTGTTCTGCGGGCAGTTTATCCAACACAGCCTCAATCAGCGTCATACTGTGCAATGTAGCCGGTAAATGCTGTTCGATGTAGGCCAGAATGCAGTGATTTGCCAGTGTTACGGTTCCCTCATTCGGTGATAATTGGGCAGAAAGTAATTTCAGTAGCGTACTTTTTCCACAACCGTTATACCCGATCAGACCGATTTTCTCGCCTTTATTAATGGCGATAGAAATATCGGCTAACAGTGGAGTGTGACCGTGATGGAATGACAGATTTTGGGTTGATAATAATGTACTCATAGCTTACTCAAATTTTAGGCGTGATAACGCCTTGGGTCATAAAACGCGATAACCCTGTAAGCTGAGGAAGGGATATTAAATTGGTAAAAACTTCGCTCAGGCAGGATTAACGCAATGCGTTAGTGGATAAGCCTGAGTGCTGACGATTACCAAAGAAATGTGAATATTCAATCACATCACTTAACATCATAATTAACCTCCTTTTCTTCTCTGTGGGTAAATGGATGGGTAGGTTATAGCATCTGTAATTAAAGTAGACAACGAGAACCTGTCTAAGTTGGCTTAAGAGAAAGGGCAAAATCGTGTGTGATTAGCCACGAATTTGGCGTAACAATGTTCAGGCTGCCAGTTTCCCGTTAGCGCCCGGCAGAGTGTTTTCGACGTTTTCTTGCACCGGACATCCCGGTACTGAGCCAAATTCACATATTTCAATTTGTTCTGGCGTGATGGGCATTGCCTTATAGGAACGATCACCACCTCCATAGGAGGTGGTTTAAGGATGACAACAAAAAAACTTCAACATTTAAGTTTAAGTCTTTAAAATTTAATACTAAAAATTAGAGAATAAGTAAATCACCTGAACGGTCAAATGGTATTTTACATGCGGCATTACGGGTATCATAATCTACAACACTTCTTAAGTATTCATTAAATGTTAAGCCCGTATCTTCAACTACTTCTTCATTTTCATCAAAACAATAAACTAAATCAGGATTATCTGATTTAGTTAGTAAAAAATAAAATTGAGTATAACTTTCTATTGAGATAAAAAATGGTTTTTGAGCCATTAAATCATGACGTTGAATTTTTGCTAACTCTTGCCGCTGACAAGATTGAAATATCACTTCACCTCGAACAGTATCCTGTTCTTGGTAAAAATTCAAAGGAGAATCTCCAAATAACCCTCCACTACAACGCCCCATATAAATTAAAAAATCATATAATTGACCTTTAATTTTAATATCATAAAGACGTTCTAGTTTAGGTATTTCGTCTTCAGAATAACCTTTAATATAACTAGTATCAATTGTTAATTCAGGATAGGCTGAATGTAAATAATTTATCAATTCTTGATTAATCATTTTCTACCTTTTTGAAAAATATTAAGTTTATGTTTATTAAAGTTATTTTTTAATTAGACTGTTTAGAATTTAACAAATCAAATAAGCTATCTCTGTATTTATGTAATATTTTTTCATTTACTTGTCCATTAGAACAATAGCTTAATAAATCATTCATACAATTTATTAATGTAATAATTTCTCAGGTTGATATTCTAATATCAAAAGATATAATACCAGACATACATTCTCTCTTTGAAATTTTCATAGTATTTATCCTCAGTAAAATCTATTTTTATTTGTTGTATTTCTTCTAATTAATTTTTCTTTCTTCCTATTGTTCTATGATATATATTGATATTAAAATCCTTATTTTATATGATAGTTAAAAAATATATTTAATCATAAATTATAATTTTTATTAGTTAAAATCTATAGCATAGTAAGAAATACAAACAGCATGGGAAACAGAATTTATAATCTGTTAGAAATAACTTTAATCTTGAAGTCTATTAGGTATAAAGCCTATCCCGTTAGGGATATTTTATTAGGTATTTTGAATTTGGGCTGTATTCAGATTAAAGCGATAGCTTTTGAACGTACTTCAATGCGGTTCGAAAGGAGGTGCGCAGCGAACCCTACTCACGTATTAATTCTTGATTACCTACGTGCATGCTCCGATTTCTGCGGACAATCTGTGTACAACATTACGCTTACAGGGATAGATCTCTAGCTAACTAATGACCTAAAGGCAAATTGCTGAACCTTTGTGCCGCTTTTATCGTAGTTTTTGTCTCTGGAATCTGGATTTTTCAGGATGATATTTATTAATGCATTGATTTTTAAAGGTATTGTTGAATTTTAAAGTAAAATGGCCATTTGCAAACTTTTTTTGAAATTGTGATCGTAAAATACTTACATGATAAATGAATAGTTATTGAACAATTCAGGTTGATTCCTATTATCTCCTCATTTATGTCTCTTTTTAATTATTTTTTATGCATAAACTATGCATAAATTGTAAATGAAACCTCTTTTATAAATTGTGAAAAACATCATAAAGTAAATTATTTGTAATCTCATTGTATTGACTTTGTTAAACCTCAAAGAGATGATGCATCCAGCTTGCAATCTTAAAGGATGGAAAAAAGATATTCATAGAATGTAATTGGAAACTAATTGAAAT